>CAYZTE010000065.1:0-2801 GCA_964481225.1 uncultured archaeon
AGTGCTCGATGTGGTGCGATTGCTTCTATAATGACATACTGTGCTGATGCTGCCAGTGATTTCATATTATTTGGTCCAATGAAATTCGCAAGGTGTGTTGTACCGGCAATTGCTTTGATTACGGGAGTTAATTCTTATTATAGAAAGAGAATTTTAAGAAAAGAAATATCAGATCGAACTCCTTTAAAAGTAATCTTCTGAGTTATCTTAGAGTAAATATTTAAGCAATATATCGCAATAGTAAATCTTTGGTTTGATCCAAGAAATCTGATAATCGGGAAATTATTTTATCTTTTTTATTTTCATCATCAATCAGAAATAAGATGAACATTTCATTTTCAGCAACTTCAATCTTCTTAAAAAGAATTACAGAATCAGCAACTTTAAAAATTGCTTCTTCTTTCTTCAATGCCTTAAATCTTGAAAAAATTTTAAATATCATAGCAAACTGGGGGGCAGAAATCTCGAATACATTGATCAATTCCTCTGAATTGGGAATCTTAGTTAATTTCCTTGCTTTTGACGAGTAGAAATCAGCTAATACTAAGCCATCTACACTTAGTAGTAAAGTCAAGTAGGTTTTAGCCTTTGAAGAAAAATTTCTAAGGTTATGATTAATCAAGTTTCTGTTCGGGCTTAATTTTGAGATGCCATAAGAAAATGCCCTTAGGATTGTAAAAATTTGAAAGATACTCGTGATATAAAATTCGAATGGTTCTTCAGGAGTAATTTCAGCTAATCTCTTCTTAGCAACCCTGATATTAGCCTTAATTTCTCCAGTCTTTAAAATATCAGAATCTCCTTTTGAAAAAATATATACTATTGGCGTGATCTGGTTAAATTCATTTAAAACTCTCTTTATATTCAAGAGATAGTCTATACTTTCTTCAAACCTGCTTTTATTCCTAATATCAATGAAGTAAAATATTAAATCAGCTTCATATAAATAAATTTCAGCTTTATTAATATACTTCCTTCTAAATTCTAGTTGCCCTCCCAAATCCCATAAGAATATCGTTGCGCCTAAAGCTTCAATTGATTTGATACTTGCTCCTAGTGTAGGCTTTAATCCTATCAATTTACTATATTTTCTATCAACACTGAGAAGGAAACTTGTCTTACCTGAATCATCAAGGCCACAAAATAAAATTTTGAGTTTTCTATGGGATGTAATTGGAGTGGAAGGACTAATTTCAACTTCAATTATTTTTTTGAACAAATCAATAAAATAGGATTCTATATTCTCTTGCGGAGGATAATTATCAGTTAATTCTTGATCGAATTTTTTAAAAAATTCAATAACAATAGGTTTAATCCGATTTATATTATTATATAAAAAGCTTCTGCTATATTCATCAACTAGAATTGAAAAAGCAGTAGCTATTGGCACATCGGTAGAACTAATTTCAATAAAATGGAAATAAGTAAGAGATGTAACTTTAAAATCTGGATACGGTAAGATAGCGAAATATTCCAATTTCTTAAAATCACTTTCATCAGAAACTATCTTATCACTAATAAACAAACTTAAATTTTTTATAGAGATTTGCGTAACGTCCCGTAAAGATAGCGTTAAAAAAGGCTGGCTATGTCTTTCTTTGCGGAGTTCTATTAACTCTTTTTCAGAGATATATTTAGGCCACATGTAGATGGCTTGGGGACCCAAATCTCCATGAATACTAAACACAAAACCTTGAATAATCGAAGACTCTAACAGTTTCTCCATTATTTAAAATAATTATTTTGTTTTTTTAAATTTTAAAGTTCTTAAATTACTTTAAGCAAAATTAATTATTAATAACTTTATATTTAAATCATAAATGAATCTTAAAATAATTGCTGCAAGCATTAAGAACAATCAAAATATCCTAAAGAAGAAAGAAATAAACCCAATAATCCAATATGTTGATAAAAATTCTTTTAAGAGTGCCAACATCTTTACTGATATTGGTGAGGATGCTGCTACTATAAAAAATGATGATAAATACATACTTGTAACAACAGATCGGATAAGAACATCATTTATCGAGAATTTTCCATTTGGCGCAGGTTATAGCTCAATATTAGTTAGTATAGATGATATTTATGCATGCGGAGGTACTCCACTTGCAGCAAGTATAATCATTTCTGTAAAAGATCCAGAAAAGTGTGAAGATATTCTTGAAGGAATATGTGAAGGCTCTAAAAAATTTAAAGTGCCAATCATTAGAGGGCATACTAATATTAAGGGAAAATGTTATGAATTAAACTCTACAATGATAGGTGAAATAAAAAAAGAAGATTATATTTCTGCTGGAAATGCTCGAGTAGAAGACAATATCATCTTAGCTGTTGATTTTGATGGAAAAGTAGGCAAAGCAAGTAAATTCTATTACGACACGACAACATTTAAAAATTCTGAAACTGTCTTATTAAAACGAAAAGCTATGAACATTATAGCAAAGAAACACTTGGCTAATGCATCAAAAGATATATCTAACGGAGGAATTTTCGGAACGTTATTACAACTGATTAAATATTCAAATGTAGGAGCAGATGTGAACATAGATAAAATTAAAATTCCTCCAAAATTAATTAATAAAGGATATGATTTAGAAACGTATATTCGAATGTACCTTACAAGCTCATTTTTGTTAACTGCTCCAAAAGTCAATTGTGAGCAAATGATAGAAATATTTCAAGATTATGGATTAAATGCAAATGTTATAGGTAAAATTATTAAAGATCAAAATCTATTGAGAATAAACGATGGTAAAGAATCTATCGATGTACTCAGATTTTAAATAACACGCGTGAAAATA
>CAYZTE010000065.1:2901-11275 GCA_964481225.1 uncultured archaeon
CGATGGTAAAGAATCTATCGATGTACTCAGATTTTAAATAACACGCGTGAAAATAATATGGGTATAAATAAGAAAGAATGTTTTCCTTTGGTGATTGTATTATTTTTAGTTTTACAATCCACGTGTTTTTTCTGTATATTAAGTTGTAATTTAAATCTAAAATCCAATTTAACTGAAAGATCATTATCTAATTTGAACTTAAATCAGGGATCTAATAATTTTACTGTACAGAGTTCTTTACACGAGTTAATTTGGATTGAAGGACGCTTAACTTTAAGAATAAATTCGAATCAAAGTGGATTAATTACTTGTCAGCTTCAAGATTCGAAGAATGGCAAATATTTTACAACGGTAAATAAAGTTGTAAATTTAACTGATAATAATGAAACTCATATAATTCGATTGATTACAAAACCTCATATAACGACTTTACCTGGTAAGTATAATCTTACGTTAAACATTAGTGGACTACATAATTATAGCGAAAATTTTGAAGTAATTTTGGGAATGGGCTATATCGTTTTAATATTAATAGTATCCATTTTTGTAATCGGTCTAGTTCTAATATTAGTCAAAACTAAAAAAGGTAAAGAAGCAAAACCAGCCTTTTCAGCTGCGAGTGAACCTGCACCTTCAAGTTTAAGAGAAATTCCAAGTAATAAAATTAAATGCCCTGAATGTAAAAGACTCATCGATGAAGGGTTATCATTTTGCCCGGAATGTGGGGGTAGAATTCCAGAATTTTTAAGATTTAATCCTAATTCACCAAGAGGATTATGATTAAAATAAAAGATACACCTGCCTGGAAAAAAATTAATATGATAAGTTTGGAAGTGAAGTTACCGGATATTCCTGGAAGTTTAATCGAATTAATAAAACCTATATCAGAAAATGGCGGAAACATTCATGGCATAATTCATTTCCACGATAAGAAAATTAAGAATTTGATACCTGTTAGCGTTAACTTCGAATTAAGTGAAGATATCAAAGAAATAAGCTTACAAAATATAAAAAATGCTTTAAAAGAAAAAAACATAGATATAGAGAACATAATATTAGGAGTTGAAAAAAGAACTTTAACTATAATTTTAACTGGACACGTGTTCGATACAGATGTATTGGATACCATAAAAAGACTAGCTTCAAAAAGTATAGCCGTGTCAGAATTGCAAGCTAAATTTACAGCTCTTGAAGAAGTAAGTAATGTTAAGTTAAAAATTGAATTTCCTGAATCAATGACTAAAAATGAATTATTCGAGGAGCTTAGAAAAATATGTAAAGAAAAAAATCTATTTCTGATTACAAGTTAAAAAAAATTTACTATTATTTTTAATGAGGGCAATGCAATCTAACCGACAAAATTCTCTTCATTTTTATTTTAATAAAGTGAGATTTATATGAAAAATATGGATGTTAAAGTTTGTTTGATTGGAAAGGGTAATGTTGGGACGAGTTTTCTGAAATTATTAAGCAAAAAAGAAGAATTTATTAAACAAAAATTCGATTTACGTTTCACAGTAAATTCTATTTTTGAAAGTGATGGAGCATTAATTAATAAAAATGGATTGAATTTAAAAGAAGTTTTAGATTTAGATAATAACTTTAAAAAATCTCAGTATTGGAATCACAACTTAAAAGCAAGAGATTTGCTTTCTCAATTAGATATAGATGTATGTATTGAAGCAACATCTACAAATCCAAAAACAGGAGAACCTGGATTAACTCATATCATTGAAGCTTTAAACAATGGGATAGATGTTATTTCTTCAAACAAAGGTCCATTTTATTTAGAATATGAGAAGATTAAAAATTTAGCGAAAGAAAACAAGTGTATTGTAAAATTTGAAGCTACAGTTTCCAGTTGTGTTCCAATATTAGCAGTCAAAGAAAATCTAATTGGGAATGAGATATTAAGCTTTAAAGCAATCTTAAATGGCACGTGTAATTTTATTCTTAGTCGGATGACTGCTGAAGGTGTAAGTTTTTCTTTAGCATTAAAGGAGGCTCAAGAATTAGGATATGCTGAAGCAGATCCAACTTTAGACATCGATGGATTTGATGCAGCAGGAAAGTTAGTGATTTTAGCAAATGAATTATTAGGATGGGCTAAGAATATAAAAGATGTTGAAATTAAGGGCATCTCAGAAATTACACCACATGCAATAGAATTGGCTAAATCAGACGGGCTTGTAATTAAACACTTGGCTATAGCAGAAAATAATAAACTGTTAGTCGAACCTCGATTAATTGATAAATATTCAGCTTTAAATATAAGTGGAACATTAAACGTAATAGAATTACATTCCAAATACGCTGGACCAATAGTTCTAATGGGAAGAGGAGCAGGTGGATTTGAAGCAGCTTCCGCGATTTTAAATGATCTAATTGATATTGCTAGAAAGAGAGGATATACACGATAAAGTTGCATGTATTCCTTTATTTTATTAAAAATAATTATTTAACTTCAATAGAAAATATTATATTATAATAGAAATATAGGAGGTTTTAATGCAATGGATTTTGGTTTTAACCGTGAATTTAAAGGTATAATCTCTATAGTGGGAGGGAGTGAAATTGATAAAGAGACAGAAAAAAAAACTGTTGAAGTGGGAAGATTGATTGCAAAGAATAATTATGCTGTGGCGTGTGGAGGTCTAAGTGGTGTAATGGAGGCAGCATGTAGGGGTGTAAAAGAAGAAAATGGCTTAACTATTGGAATAATCCCTCATACAGATAAAACTATGGCAAATAAATTTGTAGATATCGTAATTCCTTGCCCTTTTTCACAAGCTAGAAATATTGTTGTCGTTCTTACTGGTGATGCTTGCTTAGCTATAAGTGGAAAGGCAGGGACTCTTTCTGAAATTTGTTTCGCATGGATATATCAAAAACCTATTGTTGCATTATCTAGCGTTGAAGGATGGTCTTCAAGAATCGCGAACCAAAAATTAGATGATAGAAGATTTGATATGGTTCATGGAGCAGAAACTCCTCAAGAAGCTGTTGATAAAATTAATGAATTACTTAAGGACAAAAGTTAGTTTAAGATACTGGATTGCCCTATTCATCTTACGTTTTATTAGATATCTTTAATTTGATTTAGTTTTTTCAAATATAATGCAGAAAATTTCATTATCTTCCATTTTTTCTGATACTGTAAACCCTACTTTCTTGGCTAGGTTTAAATAATGGCTTATGTTTTGTTCTTTATTCCATAACGTTCCATACCCAGCTATTATTTGTTTATCGCATAATTTTATCTTTATTGGCAAAACAAGCAATTCTTTTTCTTTCTTCTTTTTTTTTCGAATATTGATCTCCCAGATTGATAATTCTCCGTCATCTTTTAAGATCCTATAAATTTCTTTGAAAATTTTTTCATGATCATTAATATCTGTATACATTAAAGAAAAGAAAGCAGTAACACTATCAAATGTATCATTTAAAAATTTTAGTTCTCTTGCATCCATGATTATCTTTAAACTCTCAGTATCTCCAGCTTTAAGTGCCTCTTCAAGTTCATTTCTACGTAAATCGATTGAAACTACTTGCTGCCCTTTTAATTGTCCTATTATGCCTTCTCCTCCACCCCCTATATCTAGAATTCTACCATTTAATTTAATATTACCTAAGTCTATTTCATGAGGAGGCAAAAAAAATAGTTTTTGATTCTTTACTTGCTCATAATATTGTTCAATTTCTTCTTTATTAGCGTGCCATTCCTTTTCAATTAATTTTCCATTAATCGTCCCATCTTCAAAACAATTTCTTATATTCTCTTCGCTTTCATCTATAAAAAATAATTCTTGGATCTCTATTATGCTATAATATTTCACGTTATCTATCTCTTTCATTGTAAGGTTTATTATTAATATTTGTTCTTAAAAATTTTCATAATTTTTGGATATACGTATTAGTAACTGAAATTTTACAAAAAAAATTTAAAGATAGATTGTTAGTATTTTATTTATGAAAGTTTCTGGTGGAGATGGTTCTTCGATAGAGAAAGCAATTATTATATCTGATTGTAATAATTCTGAAGGTGTAAACCAAGAATATATCGAAGTACGAAAACGCTTTGGCAATTATAAATTAATCAAGCAAGTTTTAATTGAAGAAAAAGGAAAAATGTATGATAAGCTAGAATTAAAATTGCAAAATGGAAAAGAAATAGATTTGTATTTTGATATAACAAACTTTTTTGGTAAATGGGAATAAAAAAAGGAAACCATAATGACTGAAGAGGAAATAAGATTCCATTCAACAAATTTCAACACCCCAGATGTGGATTTCAAAACAGTTATTCTAAGAGGACAAGCCCCAGATAAAGGATTATACATGTTAAACAAAATACCTAAATTTAAAAGTGGAGAAATTTATTCTTTTAAAAATTATGAATTAAAAGAAATAGCTAATATCGTTATCCGGAAATTTATAGGTACGAGCATACCAGAAAAGGAGCTTAAGAAAATAATTGATAATTCAATAACGTTTAAAGTTCCTATAAGCCATATAGATAATAATAATTTTATTTGTTATTTAGACCGCGGTCCTACATGCAGCTTCAAAGATTTTGGCGCTCGAGCCTTAGCGAAAATAATGGAATATTTTCTTAAAAAGCAAAAAAATAATGCCGTTATATTGACAGCTACATCTGGAGATACAGGAGGCGCTGTAGCACAAGCATTTTATGGAATGAATAGAATTAAAGTTGTAATTTTATTTCCTAAAGATGAGATTAGTATTTTACAGAAAAAACAAATGACAACATTAGGTAAAAATATTATTGCAATTGGGATAAATGGAAAATTCGATGACTGCCAACACTATGTTAAAACTGCTTTCGCTGATCCTGAATTAAAAAATTATAATTTTTCATCAGCAAATTCGATAAATTTTGGACGATTAATGCCTCAAACATTATATTACTTTTGGAGCTATTCTCGGATTATAGAAAAAAAAGATGAAAAAGTGATTTTCTCCGTGCCTTCTGGCAATTTTGGGAACCTCACGGGGGGATTGATTGCTCATAAAATGGGCTTACCAGTTAAAAGATTTATATCAGCTGTAAATGAGAATGATGAATTTCCCCAATATTTAAATACAGGAGTTTATGAAAAAGTAGTGCCCTCGAAAAAATGTATCTCAAATGCCATGAACGTGGGACATCCTTCAAATCTTGCAAGATTGATAGATTTATACGGGGGTCAAATTGATGAAACCGGAAAATTGCATCAAAATGCAAATCTAGATGATATTCGTAGAGATATCGTTTCATGCTCGATAAATGACCAGTTGACAAGGAATACTATAGTAGAATTCTATAATAGATATAAAAAAATAATGGACCCCCATGGCGCTGTTGGATGGGCTGCTCTTCAAATATACAGAAAGAAGTATCCAGAAGATCACCAAATTAAATCTATAACCTTTGAAACTGCCGATCCAGCAAAGTTTCCTGATGAGATTGTTTCGTTGATAAAAGTAAGACCTAAATTGCCGAAATCATTAGAAATCATTCAAAATAAAGAAGAATTCCCAAATCTAGTTGAAATTAATGATTATAGAGGTTTTAAATTATTCATTAAAAACTATCTTTGAATCGTAATCTAAATAAGGAATGAAGTAATTTGGTATCTTACAAAAAGAATATATTTGTAAATTTCTTTTAATAATTTTAAAGGTGAAATTTAGCTTTGGAAAAAGATCTAAAACAATCAATATTATACTTGAAAAAAGAAGAGCCACCAAAACCAGAACCTTCTAAGATTTTATTCACTGGGCTTGATGGAGCAGGTAAAACAAGTATTATCTTAGCTCTTCAGAGAGAATTTTCAAAGATAGCAATATTATCACCCACTAGAGGAGCACAAAGAAGGATTTTTGATTTTCTGGGGAAACAAATTGCAGAATGGGATTTAGGTGGTCAAATGGCTTATAGAATTTCTTATTTAAAAAATCCAGGCAAATATTTTGAAGGAACAGAGATTGCTATTTATGTAATAGATATTCAAAATAAGTCCAGAATACCAGAAGCAATTAGTTATCTTAAAGATGTTATTGTACAATTCAAAAAGTTAGAACTTGACCCTCCAATATACATCTTTCTGCACAAATATGATCCTGCTTTAAGACGAAGTGCTCAAAATGAAATGAATGCTCTTATTATAGATGTAAAAGAAAGAGTGAGAAAAGCAACAGACTATAAAGAATTATACTATTATCAAACATCGATATACGATTTTGGTTCACTAATCGCTTCAATGTCAGAAATTCTTTTAAATCTTTATCCAAAATCTGAATTAATTGAAAAAACAATAATGGAATTTGCTAAAAAAGTAGATTCAAGCGGCGTTGTTGTTATTGATGATAATTCACTAATAATTGGATCTTATTATAAGGATGATGAAATCAAACATTTAGTGACTGCAAGTATACCTTACTTCTTAACATTGCATGATTCCTTCCTATATACCAGCCCTATGGAAGGAAGGCTTGAAGACAGAATGATAGTTCAAAGATTTGGCAAAAATTTCATATTTAAGCAAGTAAATCTAAAAAGGCCTACAATACCGTACTATATACTACTCGTTAAAGAAGAACCTGTATTCCATAAGGAAGACCTTGAAGCTTTCACAACCTTACTTAAAGAAATATTGTATAAATAATTGTAAATAAAAAAATCATATCATACCTAATATTTAAATTCTTTATTCTTATAAAGAAGTAGAATTCTGGGGGCATTGCTCAAACCTACACATATTCCAATCTTAATAAAATCAGATTTTCATGAATAAATTATACAGCAAAAAACTAAAAATTAGAATTTCCTTTATATTATTAAATAAGATTAATTTTTCCGCCATTATTAAATGAAAGCCACTTATTTAACCAAATTAAAAAAAAAAAATGATAATTTGCAATAATTGTGGAACTACCAATAATGAAGCAGTGAATCGTACCTGTAGAAAGTGTGGAGCATTACTTCCAGTAAAAACTACACGAAAAAAACCACCTAAACCTGATAAAAAGGAAAAAAAAAGCCAGAAAACTACTCAACGTAAAAGAAAAAAACCAGACGAACGTTTGGAAGAAAAATCAACCAAATTAGACTTACAAGAAATTCCTCAAGAAGAAAGAGAAATTAGCAAACCTGTAGAACTTGAAGAAATTCCAATAGTACAAAAGGAAGAAAGTGAAATCAAAAAAACTTTAGAATCCCAATATGAGCAAGAACCCATGATTAAACAAGACGAATCAGATGTTTTGCAAGAGATTACGCCCCAACCCTTTAGAGGATCCATAATATCCCCTCGTCAAAAAGCTAAATCTCCACCACCTCGTTCAAACGATATTGTTACAGATGCATTTAAAGAGTTGAAAGATTCAGTTTTAGAGGTTGAAAAAAAAAAGCCTGAAGTCCCGCTAACTCCAATTCCTTCAAAAACAATTGACGAAGAATCAGTAATAATAAAGCAAAAACGATTAGAAAAGGATATGACAGAAGTTTTAGGATTTCTTTCAAAAAAAATTTCAGTAAAAAAATTAGATATATCTAAGCCCAAATCTATTGTAAAAAAAGAACCTGAGAAAAAAATTCCACCCACTAGCATGAATGAAATATTAAAGGAACTAATACAGCTAGATTCTAATATTGAAGCTTCAGCAATTATTAAAAAAGATGGTACAATATTAGCGTCTGCGATCTCGAATAGAATTTCTGATTCATTATTTGCTACAATTGGTATGAATCTTTCGATGATAGGAGCAGATATAATTGATGGTTTGAGTGCTGGAACATTAAAGTCGATCTCGATTAGAGGAAGCGAGGGTATATTAGATCTCGCACCAATAGATAAAAAATCACCTAATTTAAAGGATATGGTTTTGATGGTGCTTTCCCAGAAAAAAATTAAGAGTGGAATTATTTCATTTGCAGTTCATATTGTAAAAAAACAATTAAAACAATATTTAGGATTGGAAAAAGAGTAAACCATTTCTTTTTTAATTAAATACGTTAATTTTTGGAACTCCTTTTATTTCCATTATTTACAAGATCTTATTTTTGGAATTGACATAACTTTATAAGTAACATCATCAAATATATTCACATTAGCTTAATCCTTTTAAAAGTGATTTTAAAGGTGTTTGAACATATTATGGACGTTCCCAAATGGCATGTTGATGATAGTAGACCATGGTTTAAATATTATCAAGAAGGGGTACCAAAACATCCTGAATTTCCAGTAATTAGCTTAGGTGATTGGTTTAATCAGAAAACTGAAGAGTTTGAAGAAATTCCCAAATCTATGGTTGGATAAGTACAGAGAAGAACCTTACAAATCAAAGATCCAATTTGGAAAGAAAAATATGG
>CAYZTE010000066.1:0-11103 GCA_964481225.1 uncultured archaeon
AATCCTCTATTATATACTTTCTTTAATTCAGTAACCCATCTGCCAACTCTTTTTTTGTTAAATATCCCGTTATAATATGACTCAATTGCTTCACGGTATACCTTACTTACGATTTCAACATAATGCGGATGTCGCATTCGCCCCTCAATTTTGAGAGCATCAATTTTGGCTTCGATTAATTGAGGAATATAAGTTATCATACACAAATCCCTCGAATTCATAAATCGTACACCATCATATATATATTCTTTCCCAGATTCTTCACGCACCCACCATCTTCTCCTACAAGGTTGTTCACAACTTCCTCTATTGGCTGATTTTTCTGGTGTACCACAGATATCTTGAGAAAAGTAACATCGACCACTGATAGATGCGCACATTGCTCCATGAATGAACGTTTCAATTTTCGTTTTAGCAAGATTTCTCTTAATCTCTTTAATTTTCTCAAGAGATAGTTCTCTTGCCAAAATTATACGATCTGCTCCTAATTTTTCGTAAAATCTAGCAGATATTGAATTAGAAACATTACATTGTGTAGATATATGAAAAGGAACATTCAAATCTTTAGCAATTTCAATTGCGGCAATATCGTGAACAATGATAGCATCAATTCCAGAATTTTTAGCATTTTCTATTATATTTCTTAGAAGCTGAATTTCATTATCATAAACAAGGATATTTGTAGCTAAATAAGCTTTTAGGTTGTTATCATGACATAAATTTATTACTTTTTTAAGATCTCTCAGAGCAATATTTTCAGCCCTCATACGCATGTTAAATTTTTGAATACCAAAATATATTGAATCTGCATACTTCAAAGCTGCTTTTATAGCTTTAACATTTTTAGCTGGGGCTAATAATTCGACTTTTTTCACGGTATATATTCACTAACTAAGTTATAATGATATTTTATATAATGAGAAAATAGCTTCAGTAAAATATAATTTATTCTATTTAATTTAGATTTAGAGCTAGTATTGCTTTAATGTTAATTAAAAAACTTTAAGATATAATAATAATTTTTGATTTTAATCTCATGTCAGAACAAAATGAAAATAAAATCATTTTTTGGTTAAAAAAGCATAAAAGGTTAATTATTGGAATTATTACAATTATTCTAATTGTATTTATGGCTTTTATTGTAGATTTTCCTAGTTTAATTTCAAAAATAATTACAATTGGATTATGGGGAACTATTTTATTCATCATTTCCTATACTGTTGCATTTATACTTCGAGCTTATAAATTGAAATTAATATTTAAATATCTTAATCTTGATGTAAAATACTCAACATGTTATTTCTCAATTGGTACTGCTTTCGTGATAAACGATTTAACACCAGGCAAAATTGGTGATATAGCTAAAATACTATTTATAAAAGATCAAGAAGACATCAATCTCAGTGATTCTATTTGTGGGATTGCTGTAGAACGTATTTTAGATTTACTTTTATTGTTTTCAATTAGTGCATTTGCCTTAATTTATCTGTATCTAAGCAATATAAATGATGTTGATGAAAAGATTCTCCTAGGTCAAAGTATACAGTTTTATCTAGCAATAGGTGCAATTTTACTTATAGGGATTTTGGTATTGATAATACTCATAATATATAAAACTGACTTTATAGTTCGCATTGTTAGTAAAGTTTCAAATAAATTGTCTATTTATATTAAAAGGTTTTTAAGGAACTTTAAATCTGGAATGAGGAATTTCAAAGATAATAAAAAGGGATTGTTATATATAAATCTATTAGGATTTCCTACTTGGATTATTGATGCTGCACTCGCAATAATCTTTTTTCGTTTGTTAGGTTATCAATTTAACATTTTCCTAATTATAATAGCAACAATATTAACATTTTTTAGTAAAACCTTCCCAATAACACCTGGAGGTTGGGTCATATCAGAAAACATAGGAGCCTTATTTATTTTTATTCTTTATTCATCTGAATTGATTTATCCGGATGGATTTTATGAAATATTATCAATTTTTTTAATAGATCATTCATTTAGGAGTGCTTACCTCTACTTTTTTGGCGGGTATTCAATATTTCATTATAATTTTAAACTAAAAGAGTTAGAAAAATTTAAAAGTTCTGAATTAAATAACCTAATGAATTCAAACAATATTTAAAAACTTTAATCCAATATGGATTATATAGATTATATTAGTGGCCAAACTGGAGAAAATTTTTGGTTCAAAGGTAAGAGAAATCTTATCAATCTCTTATTAAAAAAAATAAATCGCAAAAATTTAAGCATTTTAAATATAGGAGCCGGGACGGGCGCTGATTTAGATATTTTGAACCAATATGGAGACATTTTTATCGTAGATGTTAACCAAAAGGCTTTAGACTTAATTCCTCAGAATCTATATAAAGAAAAAAAAATTTGTAGCGCTACAGATTTAGATTATCCTAATAATTATTTTAATGTAGTCTGTTCTTTTGATGTCTTTGAACATATTGAAGAGGATCATAAAGTTGTTTCTGAAATTTATCGTGTATTAAAAACAGGTGGTTTCCTGCTTTTCACCGTTCCTGCATTTAATTTCTTGTTTAGCGCACATGATAAGGCATTACAACACGTCCGAAGATATAACAAAAAATCATTATTTCTATTATTAAAAGATTTTAAACACATTGAAACAAGTTTTTGGAATTCAATATTATTTATTCCTCTTTCAATTCTAAGAATTTTAAAGAAAAAATCAAAACCCAAACCTGATTATTTTGATCTTCCATCAATAATAGAAAAAGTATTTTATAAGTTTTTGATAATTGAAAATCGTTTAATCAATAAAGGACATAGATTACCATTAGGGCTATCAATAATTGGATTTTGTGTGAAGTGAGTTAGCTTATTCTTGTCTTCTTTCTTTCCTTTATTAACTTAAATTTTAAAAACAATATATATGGTACCATTGATTTTTCCTTGTTTACTGAAATATAAGATTTTGGGCCTTCCACCCAAGAAACAGGAACTTCTTTAATTTTGTATTTTTTTTGTTGAGCTCTTACGAGCATTTCAGAGTCCCAAAATGCTCTTCTCAACAAATTTGTTCCCAAATCTTTTATTATATCTTTTATTACGCTTGCTTTAAATAACTTAAAACCACACTCGTGATCATTGATTCTCGAAAAAAAATAAAATCTTAGAAATAAATTAAATACTTTCGAAATAAAAAATCTATAAGGTGTTCTCATTAATCTTGAGCCTTTAATGTACCTACTACCAATCGCTATATCATAACCATTATTTATTGCCCCAAACAACTGAGGAATAGCAGACATATTAGTTGATAGATCAGCATCCATAAAGAAAATTAAATCCCCATCATTTCCGTGCTTGAAAATCATTTTAGCAAGATTTTCTCGAACTGTTGGACCTTTGCATCTAAGATGAATTAGATTTTTTAAATTTAGGGAATCAATTATTTCTCCTGTTCTGTCTGTACTTCCATCATTTACTAAATATAATATGAAATCTTCCTTTAATAAATCCGTGAACCTTTTATACATATATCTTAGATTTTTTTCAATAAAAGCTTCCTCGTTATATGCAGGAATGAAGATCTTTATCATGTTTGTAGACAAAATGGTTAAAGATTTGATAACAAATAATATTTTAATAAAACTTAAAATTTAATAAATCTTTAGATTTAATAAAAAATTTCAAGTCAAGTAATATCAAGATAATAAAGCAAAGAATATAACTCTACTAGGCAACTTCAAAAATAGATAGAAAATTATTCAATAAAGTTAAAAAAATGGAAAATAGCATTAATAAAGAAAAAAAATCTTTTTTGGAAAAGGTATTGGATTATAAAGGACCTATATTCATTTTTAGTGGTATGTTAATACGTTTATTTATGTATTTTTTCTATTTATACATTCATACAATAGATTCAGGAAGAAGTTGGGGAGATATAGGAATCAATTATAAAGGAAGTTATTATTATCCTCCTTTTACCATGATGTTATTAGGTTTCTTTAGAAATCTTTCATTTGGAATGGTTGAAATTTTCGCTTTTTGGGGCTTTCTTTTAGATATTATAACCATGGGAATGTTTTACTATGTGATAACCAGTTTTAATCTTCCAAATAAGGAGTATGTATTTGGGTTGTTCCTGATTAATCCATTTCTATTTTTGAATAACTCGTTCAGTTTGGAAAATTGTGGATACCACATAACTGACGCTTTTTTCTTCTTTTTCTTATTTATGGCTTTAATATTTTATCCTAAAAAAGAAGTATGGAGCAGGTATTTATTTTATATCTTTTTAGCTTTATCTGCTGTTGCTAAATTATACACACTACCAGTTATCGGATTTTTCTTTTTAAAATTTTTAATTGAAAAAGATTGGAAAAATATGAAAATCTTTTTGATATCAACGATTCCAATTATTTTCATTTTTATTTTTAGCCCTATCTTTTATTGGGAGAATTACCTTAGACTATATTCATTCTGGAATCAAAGAGGAGAGGCTGTTGTTCCTCTTTTCATAAGATTAATCCCGAGTGCATTAATATGTGGAATATATATTCTTTTTAGCCTAAAGAAAGCCGATCTTTTAGAGCTTACATTTGTATCTATATTAGTTATGGCAGTATTTATGTTTTTCAGTAATCCATACATAAGATATTTTCAAGCCCTACTTTTTTTTGGTATCTTAAAAACAAGAGAATTCTTTACCTTTAAATTAAATCTAGGATTCATTGAAAGGGAAATACATGTCGATAATAATATAATAGTCTTCTACTTATCATTTGTGTTAGTAGGAATTTCCTATTTGATTATATTATTCATCCTTTAAGGTGCTAATTCAGATAACTTAGGAGTGTCAATTGTATCTAAAATCGATTCCTCAATCTCATTTTCTAATAACTTTGAATTATGAGATCCATTCATTCTAAATATTGAGAATCCCAAGATTAAGGAAAAATCAGTTCTAAATACTCAAGTTCTCTCAATGATGCTCAAGGAACTTTAAATACCTTTACCAAAGAAATTTCATATGATAATATGTAATTATTTAATAATTTAATTCGATTTTTATTATTAATTAATATTTAAGTTTTAGAGAGTCTTTTAATCTATAACAAGAATAATTATTTCCTAAAAAAAAGCTTTGTTGATTAAGTTGGATGTTAAAAAAGATGAGCTCATTCTAATGAAATTTGGTGGATCTTGTTTACAAGACGCCAAATCTTTCAATCAAATAAAAAAAATTATTAGAAGTTATCATTTGAAATCAAACTTGATAATCGTAGCTTCAGCTATAAATGGAATTACAGACATGCTAATTGACTTTTATACAAAATCGTGTAGTGAAGGCTCTAAGTGTGAATATATCCTTGATAATGTTCAGGACATTCATAGAAGTCTAATAAGTCAAATTATGGATTCAAAAAAGAAAGAGCACGAAAGATCAATTGAGTATTTAAGAAAAAATATTGAAGAATTAACGCAATTAGGGCGTGTTATTCAATTAATCAGGCCTAGCAAAGATATTCAAGATCTTATTATTAGCTATGGTGAGAGACTAAGTACATATATTTTAACCCAATATTTATGTTTCATTGGTTTTAAATCTATATTTGTTTCTTCTAATGAAATTATTATTACAGATGATAACTTTGGAAATGCCTTGCCCCTATTAGAAGATACCGAAGCTCTTGTTAATGAAAAATTATTACCATTGTTAAAATCTGACTCTAGTTTAATAGCATGTATAACAGGATTTTATGGTACCACAAAAAAAGATAAAAAAATTACTACACTTGGAAGAGGAAGTACCGATTTAACAGCTGCTGTTCTTGCATATTCATTAAGAAACTCATATAATTGTCGAGTAATATACTGGAAAGATGTTAAGGGTTTCTTAGATGCAGATCCAAAGATCTCTGAAAAAACTTCTCTTTTAAAACAAATTTCTTATATAGAAGCAAAAGAACTAGCTTTTTTTGGCACAAAAGTATTACACCCCTTATGTCTTGATGTTAATGAAAAGGGAAATATACTTTCTGAAATCAGATCTTTTAAACATCCAGATTCAGATGAATTTACAACAATTACTAAAAAAATCGTAAGAGATGGAAAAATAATTAAAGCTATAACTTCAATCTACAAGCTTTCAATGGTTACTGTGGAAAGTGACACAATGGTTCCTCTATCAGGAACTGCTTCTAAACTTTTTTCCCTTTTAGGAGACAACAATGTAAATATAGTGTTTATATCTCAGAGTTCCTCTGAAAACAATATTACGTTTGGAATAGACTTCGAAGATTCGAAGAAGGTTAGTTTTTTTCTAAGAAATTCAGAATTTTTTGGAAAGAAATGGTTTCGCATAAAAATAAATAATGACATTTCATTGGTGGCTGTTATCGGGGCAGGAGTATTGCATACACCAGGCATAGCAGGAAAGGTATTTACAACACTAGGAAATAATAACATTAATATATTAGCTATAGCTCAAGGATCTTCTGAATTAAACTTTACTGCAATAATTGAAAGAAAAAATTGCAAAAGAGCTATAAATATGCTATACAATGCTTTTATAAATCAAAAATAAAAATGGTAAAATAACACATTTAATTAAAGAAATTCTTAAATATTTCATTGGCAATCGATTTTCGCATGTTTCGTTGTTCTTCAAACGTTGTTTGTTTCTGCAAAGCTTTATTGCAAATTTTTTTACCAATAATGACTTTAGGATTATTTGCCCAATTAACATCAATTAATAAACAAAGATAGTAAATTGATGATAATATAAATGCTATGAGAACTCCAATATTAAATTCTGAAGGATTTTTTATCATTATTTTTGCTGAGGGAACACCTTGTTGGATTAAAGCTTGAAATGTCGCACCTGCTTGATAGTTTACTATTGTTTGAGCTGTTTTTTCATTTACATAATCAATTGAAGAATTTAGAGTAAAATCTTGTTTTTCATTTTCTATAGTCCATAAAATTGGAACTACCACTCCTTTAGTCCCCCCTAAAAGATATTCTAATACAGAATGTTGACATATGGGAGCAGACTGATAAGTCCCAATCATGCCTCTTTCATCCTTACCTGTACTTTCAGATACACCTTGGACCCATAATCCAATACTTCCCTCAAGATTTTTTGAATATGGCATTGAAAAAACCACTTTATAACCATTTTTATATAAATTGAAAATGTATGCTGAAAATTTTAAGGCAGGATTGATGTCAAAGCTAGAAAAAATTTTATATCCCTCCTCTAATCCGGTTAAAAAATCTTTAACATTAATGCCTGATATATATGCTGGAACAATACCGACATTAGTGACAGATCCTGCATAACGTCCGGATAGATCTGGTACGTCTAAAATTGGGCAATTTATTGATTCAAGGATTTTATTCATTGTTCCCATGGATGAAAGTCCTAAAAATTTATATCCTTTCTTCAAAAATATGCCAATTGTTGAATTGACATCTAAAGTCTCTCCACCTCTAGATATAGGAATAACAATGGAATCTTCTGCAGTTGTTTTATCTAGACATCCCTTTAATTCTACAGCCCTGGAACTCGTAACAGGAAAAATCTTCTTTTTTGATAAATGCTTTAATGCTAGTAAGGTTTGAATTGAACCCCCAGTTCCTAATACTATAATGTTTTTTAGATTGTCTGGTGGAAATTGATCGAAGATTTGTTTAATTTTGTTTAAGTTTATATATGAGTTTGTGTCAAAGAAAAAAGGGGGGTCCCATTTATCTTTATTATTTTGAATTATTTTTACTGAATCTCTTAGAATTTCATCGTTCAATACAGGATAATATTCTAAGTCTATATCCAAGCCCATTTAAATCTCATCAATTAATATTTGTGATTCATTAATAGATTTATATAATCTATTCTTGTTTTTATTATTTTATTAATTCTTTTGGTGTTTAATAGAATGGATTTAAAGTTCCGTTGAAATCTAAAATTAATTTTAATATTGTCGATTTCAACTCTTACTTTTAAAAAAGAAATTTGAAAACCAGAACTCTATTTTACTTAAAATAAGGGGCTAAACAACTTAACATAAAAAGAACTACCTATAAAAATTACACTAAAATTTATATTGCGTGATTAATATTGGCTAAAGCAGCAGAAACAAAAAATGGAAATAAATTTGTAATGGGAGAGGCATATTATTGTCCAGAGTGCAAAAGAACTCATACTAAAGGAAAAGTCTATAAGGATCATTTAAAATATATCCAAATGGAAAATTTGGATGAAGAAGTTAATGAAAATGACTATGATGATGAGAAAGAATTAATTAATGCATTTAACGAATTAGAAGAAGGAAGATCTAATGAAGAAATTGAAGAAAAAATAGCAAATAAAGAAGTTTTAGAGATAGATGATCTTTCTCAGGATGAGGATAATATAGAAGGTTGTGTGGAGGCTGTTAAAAAACTTCCTGGCGTAGGAGATGCTACATTAAATAAACTTATAAAAGCAGGATTTTCAAGTTTAGAATCGATAGCGTTTACACCACCTAGTATTATTCAAGAAGAAAGTGGTTTAGGAGAAAAAACAACGGCTAAACTTATCAAGGCATCCATGGAAATATTAAACATTGGCTTTAAATCTGCTGAAGATGTTTGGGAGCATAGGAAAAATATTGCTCGAATCACTACAGGAAGTCAAGAATTAGACGATCTTCTTGGTGGAGGGGCAGAAACTGGTAGTTTAATCGAATTTTTTGGAGAATTTCGAACAGGAAAAACTCAAATAATGCATCAATTATGCGTGACTGTTCAATTAACTAAAGAACAAGGTGGTCTTGAAGGTAATGCCTTATATATTGATACAGAAGGAACATTTCGACCAGAAAGAATAGTACAAATGGCTGAAGGATTAGATATGGATCATCAGCAAGTATTAAAAAATATTATTTTTGGGCGAGCTTATAACTCTGATCATCAGATCCTGTTAGTTAAAGAGGCTGCAAATTTAATTAAAGAGAAGAATATCAAGCTAATTGTAGTTGATTCTTTAATTGGTCATTTTAGAAGTGAATATATTGGAAGAGGAACATTGGCAAGTCGGCAGCAATTGATAAATGTCCATCTACACGATTTATTAAGATTATGCGATATTTATCCTGACCTAGCAATTGTTGTAACTAATCAAGTTCAGGCTAAACCCGACGTTTTTTATGGAAATCCATTGCGAGCTACAGGAGGAAATGTTGTTGCTCACGGCTCAACTATTAGAGTATTTTTGAGAAAGGGTAAGGGAGAACAAAGAATTGCAAAGATGGTTGATGCTCCTCATTTACCTGAAAGTGAAGCTGTTTTTAGCATAACAGAATCCGGGATTACAGATTGATTTAATTCTAAAAAATCTTAATAAAACAATTAAAAAGATAAAAAAATATTAAATTTTTATTTTCCATCCTTCTTTTTGTGTGAAATGTATCTTATCATTCTTATTCATCTGATTGATTATTTCATTTATAGCTTTTTCAGAGATTGTGATTCTTTCTTTAACAGCGAGTTCTAATACTTTATCTATTAATGATTTTAATGATTTAACAGACTTCTCTCTATATAAAATTTTTAGGATGATTCTTTCTACTTGATCTCTTATTTTTAAGGAAGCCATTAATATTTCTTTCTCTTATGTGACCAATTGGGGCCAATTGGATAATAATTGATGTAGAAACTAATTATATTAAAGATAAAAATGTAACTTGTATTTATAATTTCTGACAAAAAATAAATGATTGAATAATTCATGGTTTTGAAATATTAAAAACAAATGTGAAACATATTTCAAAGACAATAATAAAGTTTAATATGGAAATAAGTAAAGTTATTTTAAAATTATTAAATAAAATAAAAAAAAAATTAGATTAATTTTTCGTATTCTTTAGATCTATTGGACAATCTCTTGACTTCTTTTGTCATTTCAGTTACGCCTAATTTAAATATTTCTGAAGCGATTTTTGAAGCGACTTTATATTTTTGAGCTGCTTCGTTATAGTCTTCTCCTTTAGCAGCCACTTTTGCTTCTTTTTCAAGATTCTTCATTTTAATTCTAAGGTCTTCAATTTTGGTCACCCTGATGATATCATCTATTTCTTCAAATTCCCTCGATAACTCCCAATTTGTAGCTATTTTAGCGGCATTTTGGCATACTTTAATGGACTTGTCGAAATCTTTCTCTTTCTTTGCCGCACTTGCAATCTTCTTTAAATTTTTGATCTCTTTTTTAGCAGCTTTTAAATTATCAATTAATGCAACTCCCGGTTCCTCTTCTATTGGAGCAGAAATAATTTCATGTTTTTCTTCTAGACTGACAAAATAGGCTTCTCTTTCCGCAGGGCCCAATTGAGCAAGATCATTGACCAATTTTTGTTTTTCCTCTGGAGATAGTTGGACTAATCCAGAAACTTTTTGACTTATAAGATTTAATTCTTGCTGGGAAATTGGTGGCGCTTCAATAGCAGAGATTTCTATTGACATTAATATCTTCTTATCCCTCAATTCTTTAATGCCCATAAAAATTTCAGCAGTATCTTTATTTGTTTTTTCCGTGGCTTCTTTTAAGAGGGTTGCAATAAAGAAGAAATTTCTCTCTGAATCTTTCATCATTTTATTAGCTACTTTTAACACATCTTTCGAATGAGGATCTTTTAAGGCTTTTACATTAGAAAACTCGTATGTGATTTCATGTGGTAAAATGATTGATGTACTTAATCTTTCATCAACTATTAATCCAGCACTCCGAAATACATTTAATTGACCCCTCCAATTTGGGAGAGCATCTGCATAATCTCTTTCAAAGGCGTTTATGAATTCTTTTAAGTTCTTGCGTAGCATTATTGAAGCTTTTTTGCTTAATACCAAGGCGACTCGTATGAATTCTCCATCAGATAGCAACAACATTTTGTCACCATAACTTATTTCATTCAATTCTTCTTGACAAACTAAGTCTTTACCGAAAGAGCATATTGCAGAGATAAATCCACTAATCAATTCGGGGTCAATTTCTTCTGATCCAAATGATTTAAAGAAAATACACGTTCCTGTTCCCTTATATAACACTAAGATATGTTCCAAATTAACCGCATCATC
>CAYZTE010000067.1:0-11099 GCA_964481225.1 uncultured archaeon
CTCTTTCCAATTCATGATTTCAGCTAGGTTTGTAACCTCGTTTCTGATGGAGTGTTCGATTTTGGTCGTTAATTTGTATGCTTTAGATTTTCCTTCTGAAAAAGGCTTTACAGCTCCACATTTACATTTAAATACTTTTTTTCCCTCTTGTTTCGAAGGTAGCATCATACCCCCGCAATCGTCGCAGAATTCCATGATTTCCTAATCTCACTGGTATATTAACTGTTTAAATCTTCTATAATAAATTTAAATTAATTATACCAAATATTTCTTTTGGGTTCATAACTTTAAGCCAAAAATCAATGCACAAAATATTATTCCTGCAATGAGATCAGCCGTGGTGCCGGGATTCAATTTTCCTTTTTTTTCTTGAAGTTTATTATCTAATTTAATAGCTAGACTTAAGCCTTCTTCAGAGGAAATACCTCCATGCTCTAAAATTTTTAATGCTGATTTCGAGACAAATAAGGCAGAATCCATTCCTGATTTTCTGATTATCAGTGTATCGGGATGTTTCGAAAGCAATTTCAAATATGTATTAACAATTGCAATGTTAGGATCCTTAGATTGACTAAAAGTTTTGAGAAAATATGGCAATCCTTCATTTAAAACTATATTAAATCCATTTGAATATTCGTAACTTATTAAATCATATTCTTTTGAGAGCTCAAATATTTTCTTCAAATTAATCTTATCTGAGATTATTTCATTTAACGAATTTTCATCATTAACGTCATATTTTTCAATTTTTCCTAAACCTCCTGGAGTGCATGATCTTATAGCTTCATATAAATTTATGGTATCTTCTACAGAAGAATCATTAATAACCTTGTTTAGATTATACTTGAAATCATCTAAACAATTTTTATTAGTTTTCAAACACGCGACAGCTGCAGCAGCGAGTGGTGCTAGAATAAGAATATGCCCTAATAAGACGTTTCCTCCACTCTGCCACCTCATCATTTCTTTTACTGCTGCTTTAAAAAAAGCTCCTAATCCTACAAATTTATAATTTTCATTATTATCAAATGAAAACTGAAATAGATTTTCACAAAATTCTCTAAAATTTGGTTGAATTGCTGCTACTCCTGCTAAAAAATGTTCATACCGTGTCTTTTTAAAATTCTTCGTACGATGGACATTTCCGGGCTTTGGCCAGCCTGATATTTCTAATAAACTTGCCAGGTTAATGCATCGCATCAAGTCATCTATAGTTGTAATTGAGAAATTGAGATTTGTATTTTCCAAAGGCACAACTATATATAGTCTTTGAATTATATAATTATTTTTTAATAGAAACAGATCTAATAATAACTTAGCTCTATTACTTTCTTTTCTTTCACAATATATCCTTCAAAATCAGGAGTTTTAAGAGAAATCGGTCTAAAACTTTCACTTAATCCTTTTTTATGTAAAAATTTTTTAATTCTGAGCCTTATAGTTCTTTTGGATAATTTTCTTGGCATTTCTACATCTATTTCATTCCCGCTACGGTTGAGATTAATCTGAGGTAATGCTTCAGACAAGAATCTAATTAAATCAAGAACATGTTGTTCATTTTTAAAGCTTAAATCCTTGACTTCTATTGTTATTGACTTACTTTTTTCTTCACTCATGATTTTTACACTCTGTAAAATAATTAAAAATCTTATTAATTTTTTATGATTTTAATATAATAATTCCATATTTGAATTTCTTTTTAGTAAATTTCTCTATTATTTAATCATTTTAAAGCTTGAATAATAAAAGGTGATATAAATTGGTGGATTATGTAAATTTAGACTATGAGCCAAGTGAAAATGATTTAATCGCAATGTATTATGTAGAAATTTCACCAGAATGCAAAAATCTACAACATGCTTCTGAAGAAATCGCAAAGGAAAGTTCAATCGGTACATGGACAGAAATAGCGACATTATCCGCTGAAATAGCTGAAAGACTTAAACCATCAACCTTCTATATTAATCCGGAAAATAATATAATTAAGATTGCCTACACTAAAGAACTATTTGAAATGAATAATTTACCCCAGATTTTGAGCGCTATTGCTGGAAATATATATGGAATGAAGGTGTTAAAGTCTTTGAGATTATTGGATATAAGTTTTCCTAAAGATATTGTCAATGCTTATAAAGGACCTAATTTTGGGATAGAAGGTATAAGAAAATTAACAAAAGTTACAGATCGCCCTCTCCTTGGTACAATTGTAAAACCTAAAGTTGGTTTGAACGAAATCGAACACGCAAAAGTCTGTGAACAAGCATGGGTAGGAGGATTAGATGTTGTAAAAGATGATGAAAATCTAACCAGCATGGTATTTAATAATTTTGAGAAAAGAATTGCTGAAACACTAAAAATTCGGGATAAAGTTGAGGATGATACCGGAGAAAAAAAGATTTATATGCCTAATATCACTGCTCCCTTGAGTATTATGAAAAAAAGAGCTGATTCTGTTATTGAGCATGGTGGAGAATATATTATGCTTGATATTCTTACAGTTGGATTTTCTGCTTTACAAGAAATTAGAGATTACCTTGATAATAAAAATATTGTAATCCACGCTCATAGAGCTATGCATGCTGCGCTAACTCGAAATAAAAAGCATGGAATGACGATGTTGGCCTTATCCAAATTAATGAGGTTAATTGGAATGGATCAATTGCACACGGGTACAGTTGTTGGAAAAATGGAAGGCGAAAAAAGGGAAGTTTTAGAATGTAATAAAATTCTTACTCAGCAGAGGATTTCTGATAATAATGTTACGATACTTGATCAAGATTGGGGAAATATTAAACCAACATTGCCTGTTGCTTCTGGTGGATTAAGTCCTCTTCATGTACCTGACCTTATTAATATATTAGGTAAAGATATGGTATATCAATTTGGTGGAGGTTGCCATGGTCACCCAAATGGTACAGAAGCAGGTGCAAAAGCAATTAGACAGGCAATAGATGCTGTATTAGAAGGTTTTTCTTTAGAAGAAAAAGCTAAGATTTCTCCAGAATTGAAAAAGGCTATTGAAAAATGGGGTAAAAAAAGCTAAATTTCAATAATCAAACCATTTCTGGATATATTTTAGCGAAATAATTTGAAACGTGACTAGAAGCAAATATACCAGCTTCTGTAATCAATCCATCTATATACCTTCTACTTACTGTTTCAAAAGCAGGATTTATTATCTCTATACCCTCTGGAGGATTTTCCCAAATCTCCATTGGATCTCTCATTTCAATAATTTCCAAAATACCTAGATTGGTTTCGGGATTGTATTTCAATAAAGGAGATGCCACGTAAAAAGGTACATGTTCTTCGTGAGCTACTAATGCCAAGAGTCTTGATCCAATTTTGTTGATAATAGTTCCCTCAGAAGTTATACTATCCGCTCCAATTAAAATTAAATCTACCTGAAAATGTCTAACTGCCCATCTCATAGCACTATCAACAACATGTTTGACTTCTATACCCGCCTTTAATAGTTTTTGCGCTGTTTTCCTACCTTGCAATCTAGGCTGAGTTTCAGTATTTATTACCTTGAAATTTTTTCCTTGTTTTTTTGCCTCCAATAAAATTCCTGTAACTAAAGATGAATGACAATGTGTCATCACAACAAATTTTTTATCTGCAGCAGGAATACGGCGAGCACCAATTTCAGCAATTTTTTTCTTTGAATATTGAAGCATTTCATAATAATGATTCTTATATTTTTCTATAATATCAGAAATATACTCAGCATAACAATTTTCTTTTTCTTGTTCTAATTTATTCATTATAAATTTTAGGCCATTTTTCATTGCAGGTTCAGTTGGTCTCGTGTCAATTAAAATATCTCTTGCCTTGTAAAGACTCTCGAAGCATTTTTCAATATTCTCACATTTTAATCTTTTAGCAAAATCACTTAAAAAATCAATTGCTCTTATTGCTACATTAGTAGCACCTTGTATTTCTAAAGACTTAATTTTTTCAGCATCTATTAATAATTGCTTCATACTTTATCATGGGAAATTTTTTTCTTTAAAAATTATAGAAATTCTTATTTAAAAAAGTTAATATTGATAAAATTTAGTATTATTCTTCTGAGGATTTTTCTTGATCTAATTTATAGTCCTCAGAATCAACTTCAATATAAAAACGTCCCATATATCCACAATTAACGCATTCGTAGAAGTCAGGTGCTAACCAGCCCGAAACATTTACGGCATTTTTTAATTTTGGCTCTTTACACCTCGGACAAATTCTTATATTTACCATGTTTGCTCTAAATTTCCTTTAATAGTCTAAAAATATGTATATTAAAAATATTTTTTAACTTGTTTTGTTAGTTTAAGATAAATAATTTTCTTATATTTAATAATAAATAACAATAACTCTCTTTAATTTTTAATATAATCTTAATTATTGTATTGATAAAAATATAAAATTCAATAAACTATTATAACATAATTCTTATCAAATTCTTTTTATAAATGAAGGACGTAGAGTTACAGAGAAAAAGTTTACCAAAAGAACCTGGAGTTTATTTATTTGCAGATAAAAAAGGCTCCATCATATACATCGGAAAGGCTTCTAATCTTAAAAAAAGGGTAAATCAATATTTCTTGAAATCTACTTATATAGATCCCTATTATGAAGAAAAAATAAAGGAAATAGTTAATAAAATTCATTCCATTGAATACATCGTTACAGAAAATGAAAAAGAAGCTCTACTTTTAGAACACATTCAAATCAAAAGACTTTTACCTCGGTATAACGTAATCATGAAAGATTCTAAGTCCTATCCATGGGTCGCTATATTCTATGCTGAAGATTTTCCAAGGATCCGCGTCCTTAGGAATCCCGAAAAGTATTCTCAAGATAATCTATTTTTAGGTCCCTATACAGATAAAAAGGAGATAATCAGAATTTTAAGAGACTTGAGAAAGATCTTTCCATATTGCTCGTGTAAAAAGCCAATTAAAAGAAAGAAAAGGCCTTGCTTATATTATCAACTAAAACTCTGCCCAGGACCGTGTTTCAATGATATTAGTAAAGAAGAATATCGTGAAAATGTTAAAAAGGTCGAGATGTTTTTAAAAGGAGAAACAAATGAACTAGAAAAACAAATTGAAGAAAAAATGCTTCATGCTGCGGAGGAACAACAATTTGAAATAGCAGCATTCTGGAGAGATAAATCAGAAGCTATCGATCATGCGACAGACCGACAACATGTCTTTTTAGATTCAGAATCAAATAAGGATATCGTTGGATATTACGCTGCAAAAGATTATGTGGCAATGGTTATCATTCACATTCGAGAAGGCAGAATAATTAATAAAAATTCTTTCAATTTTGATTTAAGGGAGAAATTGATTCATAAAAATGAGATTCTAAATTCAATCCTCGAGCAGTATTATCAAGATTTTAAAACTCAATTACCGGATGCGATTATTATTCCTCAATTAAACAAGAGAATGAATATTCTAATAACATTCTTAAAGGGTTCAAAAGATGGCATACAAGTAAGAACTCCAAAAGACGAATATGAATGGAGTTTACTACGAATTACGAATAAGAACGCTAAAGTCATTGTTGAGCAGCAAATGCAAATGGAAGAGATTAGAATGAACGATAAAGAATTCAGGGAAGAATTATTACAAGAAATAAAAAATATTCTAAATTTACCGCGCGAACCGAGGATTATTGAAGGATTCGATATCTCGAACATCGAAGGCACAGATGCAACAGGCTCTTTGGTTTACTTTCTTGATGCAAAACCATTTAATAAAAATTATAGACATTTTAAAATTCGCTCCAAATCTACGCCTGATGATGTTGCAATGATGAAAGAAGTTATTAGAAGAAGATATACCATGCTTTTAGAAAGGAATTTGGAATTACCAGATTTAATAATAGTTGATGGGGGTAAAGGGCAACTGAATGCTGGAGTCACAGTTTTACAAGAATTAGGTCTTGATATACCTATCATTGGTTTAGCTAAAAAATATGAAGAAATTTATGTTCCAAGCAAGAAAGAACCTGTCATATTACCCATGAACTCTTCCGTTTTAAAATTATTCCAAAGAGTTCGTGATGAAGCCCATAGATTTGCTGTGAGATTACATAAAAAGCAAAGGAAAAAACGAATGATTGGCTCGATATTGGATGACATTGAAGGAGTAGGTTCGGTTACCAGAAATAAATTGCTTAATCATTTTGGTAGCGTGAATAATATCAAAAAGGCTTCCTTAGAAGAATTATCCCAAATTGTAGGAAAAAGGTTAGCAACAAAAATATTGGAAGAATTAAACAAAAAATAAGATTATTTTACCAAATAATAAAAAAAAAGCATTTAATTATAGATATTCACTTCGTATTCTTGATAGCAATGCGAAAATGATGATGAATGTTCCTAATAAAATGAATGTCGCATTTAAATTCCACTCTACAAAGTATCCTATAATCGGGTAAAGAATAGTTCGTAGGAGGCTTGCTATCATGCTTATTGTGCTTAGTACTGTGGCTCTGTTCTGAGTTTCGATTTGTTTATTTATTCCCTTAACGAATATTATACTCCGTGAGAAACCGAATCCAATTACTATAAGAATTAAAGGAATACTAACCGGAATGAAGAATATCACCGATATGAGAATGAATCCTATTCCTGGGATTATTGTATATAACTGCAAAAAGCGTCTCTTATTATTAATCTTGTTTTCTAGTTTTGGAACTACATTGTTAAATCCTATTTGTATAATAGTCATTAATGCACTTACGAATCCAAAGAAAACCAATTGAAAATTTAATGCTTCAAGATAAAGCTGATAAGTCCATATTAAGAAAAACACCATAGATTCTGTAATTATCATTTCTAAAGCTAACATTTTTAAAATATTGTTTTTTATGAGTTCATTGATTCCAGATTTTATTATAGTGAAATAATTTTCAGATTTCTTTTTCTCTAATTCGTGATTTGGTTCTTTCAGCGTCATTGATATTAAAGTTGCTATGATAAAAGGGAAAAACATGAATAACATTACAAGATTTAATGAAACATAAGCACCTATGACTGAACCAATGGGAGCCGAAATTGCTATGCCAAATAGCATGAAACTTCTACTTCTGGCCACAACTTTTGAAATCTCATCTTCTTTTCCAAGTTTTCTCAAAGTATCATATATAAAAGCTTGATCCGTCCCCGATATTAAAGCATATCCAAAAGCAAATAAAATTTCCCCGATAGCAAAAATGAAAATGTTCGGATAACTTCCATAGATCACCCCAGCAAATGCAGTTGAAATTGCGCCTAATGTTAAAGAGAACTTTCTGCTTATGTAATCCGCTATTGCTCCACAAGGCATCTCAAATAACAAAATCATGATTGTAAAGAAACTCTGTAAGAACATTACTTCAACGAAAGATAAATTTCCCCATATTAAGAAAAACGGCAATAATACTCCGGAAATTAGATGAAAACCCATGAATAAATTGAACATGTATGATTTCCATATATTTGATTTCCACATGTTTTTATTATTTTCACTTGTCATTATGCTGTCATGAACTACAACTTCTTGCTTCACTTTACTTTTTTGCAACGTAATTATTAATCACCTCGATTAGTTGTTAAATTGGCGATTGTAAGCCTTCCAAACTTCTCTACGTCTTAAGTGCTCCTCTAATTCTTCAAAATATCTCGGATTTAAGTCTGCGTACTTGTAAAGATCTAACAATTTGTGATTTTTTCTTTCTAACTTCTCTAACTTCTTTTGTAATTTGTCGTCTCCAAGTTCAGATAACTCTTCTTGATTTAATTTTTGAACTCTGCTTTTTCTTGGAGCTTTAAACAATTCCTTTAATTCTAACAACTTTTTCACCTCTTTTAATTAATTTTTAAAATTTTATTTACATGCTATTTTAAAAAAAACATATTTGATTATTCAAATTTGAAAATTTATTGCATCAAAGCTATAATAGTACGTAAGAGATTCAAGAAATAAGAATTGAAATCTAAAATTTAGATTTTTATGCAAGTTTTGTACAAGAAGATAAAGAACAAGTGTCGAAGTTTTGTTGATTTCAGCGATTTTAACAAGATAACGTAAGAGGGATGAATGCATTACGCCCTACATACGTTAATGTCATGGAGATAAAGTCATAAATAGACGGAGTATGGATTAATATATCTTCCCAATCCAACCCAATCCATCCATAATCCTTAATTACCATGAGATGATCAACAAATATGTTTAATATAACTATATTATAGTTAAATATTTAAATTTAACGGAAGCAGTATTCTATTTGATATAATGGGAAAATAGTGGGACGATATGCACTAATTTACAATAAAAAGATTAAAAAAAATTACATCCGTGCAATCACTAGCTTAACAAGCTCAGATGTGGCTTCACAATGGATTCTTGCTAATGAATTTCTTCTTGCTTCGCTTATGATCCTGATTATTGGCTCCGTGTTTGATGGATGAATTAATACAAACCATTCTTTTCCTTGACCAAATCTAAGATCGAGATCTTTTTGATCTACTTCTTCTCCTTCCTCAATTAACTCCTTTTTTACCTGATTAATAATTAACTCAGTTTTTTTATTATCATAAGAAATTTTTTCTCTATGTGAATAATATTTGGGTAGTTTAGATACTAAATCTGATACATTTTTTCCTGTTTTTACTAATATTTCTATTATTTTCGCTGCTGCGAAAACCCCATCTCGCGTAACATTGAAATAGGGGAATATTACGCCCCCACACGAGCCTTCTCCGCCAAACACTAATCGATTTTTAGAAGATAAGTTTCCCTCCTCAATTAAAAAATCCATTTTTTCTGTTAAAAATCTCTCTCCTATAGGAGTTCTAACTACTTGAGCATTATATTTTTCAGCAATGGCTTCAAATCTTAAAGAAGAAGCAAAATTTGTTACAAATATAATCTCTTTCCCCTTTTCCCGTTGATTTTTTAAATAATATTCTGCAATTAGTGCTAAACCAATATCTTCAGGATAACACGTTCCATCATCTCCAATTAAAGCGAGCCTATCTCCATCCGAATCATGAGCGAATCCTACATCGTATTTACCTTGCCAGACTTCCATTATTAAATCCCTGAGGTTTCTTTCTATCGGCTCAATTTCCCTTGGAAATGTCTCGTTAACAAGTAAATCATTATTAATCAGTTTTACTTCACATCCAATTCTACTGAGTACTTGAGGGGTCGCAAACTTTCCTGCCCCTGCTCCTGTATCAATAACTACTCTAAGATTATTTCGATCCTTTATCCCTTTAAAATCAATATATTTATATAGATCTTGGATGTAATCTGGAATTGGATCCAAATTTTTGACATTTTTATGCAGATCTTTTTTCGAAAACGTGTAAGAATGTAAATTTATTTCATTCAAGCTATTAAAAATTTTTTCTAAATCTTCAGTATCTAGAAATGTTTTTGTATAGAGTAATTTTAATCCATTCCACTCTTGAGGGTTATGAGATCCAGTAATGATAATACCTCCAGGAATATTATGCTTGTTTTTCGCATGGATTATTACAGGAGTAGGACAAATTCCTAGATTGATGACGTTAAAACCAGTTGTAATTAATCCTTCAATTAAAGCTCTTTCGATTATTTTGCCACTCGATCTTGTATCTCTACCTATTATAACTCTCTTATCCCTTCCCTCAAACCATAATCCATAAGCAATAGCTATTTTTTTAACAATATTGAAATTAAGATCTTTCTCAGCTATCCCCCGTATTCCACTCAAAGTAATAATTAAATTTTCTTCTTCCATTTGTTCTGCTAAGTAATTAATTTTCTTTTACAAAATAATTTGATGATTTCCTAATCTATACTTTACTAACGCTAATGCCCCTCTTAAACCGATTTCATCTCCAAATTTAGTTAATTTTATTTTGGGAGGGTGATTTATCGTAAATTTAATTGGGTCTTTATCAAATTGCTCAATTAATTTAGGTATTATTTGATCTTTATCATTCATCATTGCTCCTCCAAAATAAATTGATGTACAATCATAATAATTATTAACTATACCCACACCTACCTTAGTATAGAACACGCAATCATCAACAATTTTTTTTGACAATTCATCACCTTCCCTGGCTGCTTGGAAAACTTCTTTAGCCGTTATTTTGGATGCATTATTTTTTACAATCTGCATTAGCATATCCGCATTAAGATTTCCTTCTTGTAGTGCATCTAAAGCCCTGGATTGAACACCTGTTCCAGAACTGTATGCTTCCCAACATCCATATGCCCCACAGTTACATTGGGCGCGGCTTTTTGGTTCAACTAATGCGTGTCCCACTTCTGCTGCATTCCCTTCTTTTCCAAGTAATAGGTGTCCATTGCAAATAACGCCAGCCCCAATTCCAGTAGACATTGTTATGTAGACTAAATTATCCTTCTCATCCTCACGTGATTCAAAATAATGTACTCCTAACACGGCTCCGTTACAGTCGTTAATAAAATAGAGAGGTATTCCTGGAAATTTCTCTTCAATTGGTTCCTTTAGTGGAACTTCTCTAAATCCTAAATTAGCATTATTAAAGACTACACCTGTTTCAGTATTTAGTGGCCCAGCAGAAGCTACGCCCATTCCTAAAATTTGAGCTTTTTCAATGTTATTTTCAACTAATAATTCTGATATAATCTTACAAACTGAATTACTAATTGAATATTTATTTTCTTTTAATGTCTTAGTTATTTTTCTTTGAATACTTTCTTCTTTTAAATTTGCTGCACACACCGCAATTCGTATCCTAGTGCCTCCTATATCTACTCCAATAATATATTTCTCGTCGATTTTAATCACCGAATTAGACCCTTAAATATCTACTTTAACATAAAAATGAATGATAATTAATTTTTGTTTAATCAACTAATAAAAATTTATTTTAATATCTTCATCGCCAATTACATGTTCTAATTGCTTTAGTATTTCCCTTTTTTCCTCGTCATCTATAGCGTAAACAAAATATTCTGCCGGAATTCTTGCTGTTGAATAAATTTGAACAATATCGGGTCTTATTTTTTTTAAGGCGTGAGCTAATTTATTTAAATTTTGAGTATTATTATTTGAAATGAAATCTT
>CAYZTE010000068.1:0-10553 GCA_964481225.1 uncultured archaeon
ATGTATTTTATTGAGCGGTTAATTCAATTAATAAAAGAGAGGAAAAGTTGCGTTTGCATGGGATTAGATCCAAGAATGGAAACAGAAGGTGAAATCCCTAAATATCTTATTAACCAATTCGATAAACCAGATAAAATAATTTTAGAATTTAATAAGATTCTAATAGAAAACACATCCGATTTAATCCCGGTTGTCAAACCTCAAATTGCTTTTTATGAAAAATATGAAGCACTAAATGCTTTAAAGGAAACCATTAAATATGCTCATAAAAATGATTTATTAGTAATTTTAGATTCAAAGCGTAATGATATAGGAACTACATCCAAAGCTTATGCAGATGCTACATATAATATCTATAATGCAGATGCATGTACTATAAATGCTTATTTTGGAATCGATGGAGTCAAACCATTTTTAGATTATAAAGAAAAAGGATTATTTATTGTTGTAAAAACTTCAAACCCGAGTAGTCATGACTTTCAAGATTTATTCAGTGTTCAAATTGAAGGTGTTCCAAACTCGCAAACAGAAATTACAAAAGAATCAATAAAATTAGAGAGAAATTATATTAAAATGGCAAGGATGGTCTATGCTTGGGGAGCAAATCTTGAAAAAATTCATTCTGGTTTTCATAATTTAGGTGTTGTAGTTGGTGCTACTTATCCAAATGAGTTAAAACGAGTTAGAGAAATAGTAAAAAATTCTTATATATTAATCCCTGGTTATGGGGCTCAGGGGGCTCAAGCAAAAGATATCAAATATGGTTTTAATGAAAATGGGTTAGGAGGCATCGTTAATTCTTCTCGTGGAGTGATATACGCATATAATAAAGATATCAGATATTCTCCAGAAAGTTTTGGAAAAGCTGCTAAAGATGAAATTATTAAAATGAATAGAACTATAAATAAGGAGATTATTTTTTAAGAAGAATTTATAAAAACTATGGCGGATTTGCAATGAGTGGCCCTAAAATAAACATTGAAGCAATAATAGGGGCTGAAATAAATAATGACATAATGAATGAACGTACCATTCCAGGTTTATGAATTATATTAATAAGATTTAAATCAATAAATATAGAAAAAAATACAAATGGGATAATCATTCCTGGATCTGGTCCACGTTCTTCAAATTCTCCACTAATAGCTTCTAAAAATATAGGAAGACAAATGAGGAAGATTAAACCAAATTGGATCAAAAAACTGATAGCAACCCATTTCATTTTTCTTTTTGATTGAGCGTTAGTAATTACCAAGAGTAGCTTTAAAAGAAAAATATCTCCAATTAGTAAAGCTGCTAAAATACCAAGGATTCTAACTCCCTTTACGTTGAGGGCTAATATCATTAGCATCATTTTTTCATCAATAAGAGGTTCAATTTTGAAAATTTAGGTTTATTTTTAAAATGATTTTTAACTGATTCTATTATAAAAGATATAAGAAACATTTTTGATTTAAATTTATTTAATTAAAATAAAAAAAATTAGATTAACAATTGAAATAAGAAATTATTGGAGGAAATAACAAAGTTAGAAAGGTTTGACAGGCAATGGTAGAAACTAAGAGTGAAACAATTAAAGACGAAGAAATCCCAAGGATAGCTGTGTTTATTTGTCAGTGAGGATTAAATATAGCAGAAATTATAGATACTAAAGCATTAGCTGAATTCTCAAAATCACTTCCGAATGTTGTCGAAGCTATAGATTATATAAGTCTTTGAACCGAACCTGGAGCTGAATTCATACAGGAAAAAATGATCGAGAATAATGCAAATAGATTAGTAGTAGCTTCTTGTACTCCAAAAACACATGAACCAGTTTTCAAGAGTGTATTAGAATCAATGGATGTGGATCCATCTTACCTAGAATTTGCTAACATTAGGGAACATTCTAGCTTTGTTCATAGAAAAGATAAAGAAGGGGCACAAAAAGTTGCTGAAGATGTTATTCGATCAGCTGTTGCACGAGCCGAAGTATTAGAGAAAATATTAGTGAAGGAGGTTGACATAACAAAAAAGGCTCTAATCATCGGTGGAGGAGTTGCTGGATTATCTGCAGGAATTGATTTAGCTGAAGAGGGATTTGAAGTACACTTGGTTGAAAAAAGTCCCACGATAGGGGGTAAAATGGCGAAGTTAGACCGTACTTTTCCTACGGATGATTGTAGTATATGAATCCTGGGTCCAGTCATGCTTCAGGCCGCACGAACTCCAGGACTTAATCTATATACGTATAGTGAAGTAGAAGATGTAAACGGGTTTGTTGGAAATTTCACAGTCAAAATTAGAAAAATAGCTCGGTATGTTAATAAGGACTGTAATGGTTGTGGAGCATGCTTTGATGTTTGTCCTGCATTTGGATACAATGAATTCAATGAGGGATTGGATTCAAGGAAAGCTATATATATATCATTTGCTCAAGCAGTTCCATCGTTGGCTCAAATTGATATGACAAGGTGTATAAAATGTGAGCTTTGTAAAGGGGCATGTGAATTAGACGCTATTGATTTTGACCAAAAAGATGAAATTTTAGAATTAAATGTAGGTTCAATTATCGTAGCTACAGGGTGGGACGAATATGAGCCACCAACAGGATATCTAGGTTATAACAAATATTTAAATGTAATAACTCAATTAAAACTCGAAAGAATGCTGGCTCCAAACGGTCCCACTTTCGGACATCTCGTCCGACCATCTGATGGAAAAGAGCCAAAAAGAATTCTATTCATTCAATGCGTGGGTTCAAGGGATTTAAACATGAATACCTATTGTAGTTCGGGTGTATGCTGCATGATTTCAATAAAAAATAGCAAATTAATAAAACAACACTATCCCGATGCAGATATTACTGTTGCTTACATGGATATGAGAGCAGCGGGGAAAGACTATGAAGAATATTTTACTGCTTCAAGAAAAGAAGGTATTATATATATTAGAACAAATGTTAGCCGGATAAAAGAAGATCCAGAAACTCATGATTTAAAAATTATTATGCAGAACACATTAGGCTCAGGTGGATTAAAAGAATTAGAGTATGATTTGGTTGTGCTTTCTGCTGCTATGGTTCCAGCTAAAGGTGTTGAAACAATTCAGAGAATGCTTAAACTAGAAACTAGTCAAGATAGATTTTTTAAAGAATTTCATGCTCGCTTAAATCCGATAGACACAAAAATTCCAGGTATCACTCTTGCTGGAGTTAGTCAAGGCCCAAAATCTATTGTCGAATCTATTGCGCATGGGCGAGCCGCAGCATCTTCCTTAGCTAGGCTTATGGTTAAGGACAAATACCGAATACTCTTAATCCGCGCGGCTGTAGATAAAGAAAGGTGCGCAAAATGCGGATTGTGTGAATTGAATTGTCCTTATGATGCTATTACTCTCATGGATGATGGTGCGGAAGTTAATGAGATTTTATGTAGGGGTTGTGGAACGTGTTTAGCTAATTGCCCCTCAGAAGCAATAACATTGCGATATTACAGGGAACCTCAATATGAGAAACAAGTGGATGCAATATTGGAAGAGATTTAGAGAGGTGGTAAAAAGTGGCTAATAAATCAAATGGAGATATAAAAATTTTGGCGTTTCTCTGTTGGAAGTGAGGCTATGGAGCTGGAGATATGGCCGGAACAATTCGAGCTCAATATCCAGCTACACTGAGACCTATAAGGATAAATTGTTCGGGGAGAGTTACTCCAAGTTTAATGATGCGCGCGATAGGGAAAGGAGCTGATGGTGTTGTAATTGGAGCTTGATATCAAGGTGAATGTGATTACGAAACTGGTAATTTGGTTGCTGAGAGAAACGTGTCATATACAAAAGAAATTTTAAAAACGGTTGGAATTTCACCAGAAAGAATTCAAATGTTTCATTGTAGCGCAGCTGAAGGACAAAAGTTTCAAAATGAAGCAACTCAGATTTCAGAGATAATCAAAAATTTGGGCAGCAATCCTTTAAAAGATTCAATTCCTTCTAAAAAAGAGGAGAAAGAATCAAAAAATTCTAAAAAGAAAAAAACCGAATAGAATGACCTTTTCAAAAAAATTCTAGTTGAATAGGGACTTACCGTGCGAGGGTTTCGGAATTAATTTATAATAATTTTAAATTGATTTAAAAATTTTATATCTTTCTTTTAACTTTTTATTTTAAAATTAATTTTTTAATTTACTATTAAATTTTAATTGATGTGAGTTTAACATGGGAAAAAATATTGAAAAGCAATTAAAGAAAGCGGAGCAACTTCATAATGCAATGCAATACAAACGAGCTGCAAAGTTATTCAATTCTGTAGGTAATAAAATCTTAAAATTGGGCAACAAAGAATTAGCTAAAGACTGTTTTTTTAATGCTGCTACATGTGCTATTACTGAGGGTAAATTCTTAAGTGGCTTAGAGTTTTTAAGAAATGCCGGTAATGCATCTCTCTCTAATAACAATTTTTTAGAAGCTTATCAATTCTTCAAAGATGCACTAAAATATGTCCCAAGTTTACGAAGTTCTTCGGATCGCAATTATCAATTCATTTTATTTTCGTGTTTATCTTATTTGTGTTTATTTGTAGAAGGAAAACAAGAAGAAGGATTAAATTTAGTGAAGAAAATCAAAACTTATGTAGAGGATGTTTATTTTAAGGAAAATATTTTAATTAAATTAATTAAAAATTTAACTGTTGCTACTAAAGATAAAAATGAGAATTATTTAAGAAGAATTGAAAACGATTTTGAGAAATTTAAATTTCATGAGGGCGAAATAAATCTTGCAAAACGATCATTGGTCTTAGCTAAAACGATTGTTTCTTTAAAAACAAAATTAAGTTTAAATAAAGACGTATATACCACTAATGATACTATAAATTTAAAGTTGGATATTGATACAAAACTTCTTTTAGATATTTCAAAAAATCAATTTTACAATTATGATCTGAGGGAATTAAAAATATCTAAAATTGGGATAAATCTTTCTGATAATCTTTCTTCTCATAAAAAGCCTCCATTACCAATCATAATAAAACCTGGTCAGAGTCTTCAATTAGATCTGTTGATCAAACCCCATTTTCAAATGGAAAATCCATATATTGGACCAATTTTATTAACCTCTGAATTAGATGGGAATTTAAAGTTTTTCTACGAAATTTCTAATAAATTACATCCAAATCTAATATCTCCTTCCCCCACGTTAGATATTTCAATAAGAAGTTTGAGACCCCCTCTTATCGATCAAACATTTCCTTTAGAAATCTTAATTGAGAATAAAAGTGAGGGTGAAGCATTGGATCTTAATATAGATGTTCAATTTCCGGAAGAAATTAAAGTTATGAGAGGAACTTTAAAAAAACAAATATATTCTCTCAAAACAAATGAGAATTTAACATGGGAAATTAATCTTAAACCATTAGAAGCTGGAGATTTTACAATTAAAATTAATACGAGATTTAATGACCCAGATCTCAACCAAATTGAAGAAACTAAAAGTTTCCCCTTATCTATTAAACTATAATCATTTTATTTTTTCTAAAGCAAATTTATAAAAATTGATGTTTAAAGAAAAAATGTAAATTATCTCTATATTAAAATTGGATCTTCGTGAACATATGTAACCTGTTCACAATTCTCTTTTCCTATTATTACATCATCTTCTAACCGAACACCCCATTTATCGATCCAATAAAAACCCGGTTCATTAGTATACACCATATTTTCTTTAAGAACATAATCATTTGGTACTTTCCAGTTTATTCTTTGTCCTATGCCATGGACTTCAAAGCCAATTGCATGCCCTAATCCATGAAAAAATAACTTCTCGTGATCACGGCCTATTTCAGCTAAGTATTCACGGCACTTTTTAGCCGGGACATTATTCGGAGTACCATCAATGTAATATTTATTTGCAATTTTTTTGGCTTCATAAAGATCATTATATGCTTGTAAAAATTCTTCTGTAGGTTTATTACCAACCCAAAATGTCCAAGTTATATCTGAACACATCTCATCGATCTGTAAGCCCGAATCAATTAGTAAAACACCAGTTTCGATCTTTTTGCTTGAGCTGTTATGATGTGGATCTGCTGAATTTGCTCCGGTTGCGACTATTGGTACAAATGAACTTCTTCCTAATTTTTCATATTCATATTCTAATTTTGCCTTTACTTCCCTTTCAGTTACACCAACACTGACCCAATCTGGAATTGTTTCTAATATCTCTATTGTTGCCTTGCAAGTATTTCTTAGATCTTTTAATTCCCCTGAAGTTTTAACACTTCGAAGTTTTTCAATTATTGGAGCAGCGGAAATAAGTTCAGTTCTTGGTATTAATCTCTGGATGGAGAAATAATCACCAACATGAATGTAATCTGCAAATGCAGATCCTTTTTCGTCGAGAATATTTTCTCCATAATTAAGAGCAATTCTCTTTCCATTAATTATTGAGGTTAATAATGAAGTGCATTCTTTAAGAGTACTATAAGATATCACTTTAACTTCAGTACCCCTTCTTTTAAGAGACTTTTCTATCATTGGTGCCTCCATTGTGACTGCTAAAACCTTATGACGCCCATCTGCTGCAATATATACATAGTGACGAGCATGAGACGCAACTCCTAACAAATAATGAGAATGAATATCACTATCTTCACTACAAATTATTAACCACCCATCAATGTTTAATTCTTGCAATATTTTTTGAGCTTTTTCGAATTTATTCATAAAATCTTTCACTAAAATTTCTGTTGTTAGTTTTATTAATTAACCATTGCTATTTTTAATTTCAGATTAAATAGAATTTAACAGGTTTTAAATATCAAGAGAATATAGAATTGAATTTTTAATTTCTTCTTGGTTCGGGTTTTTTCAATAAAAATATAAATGATCTCTTTCTTATATCGAAAATATATAAAAAAGAATTAAAAAGTTAAATCAAAAAGATGAAATTAAAAGTTAAAGAAATTAATTTTGAGATTGGATATGTAAAAGCAATTGTATTAAATATAAAAGATGCAACCAGTATAGGTCAAAAGGCGGGAGATCGTGTAATTATTAAAAATATTAAATCAAGGTCTTTAGAAGAAAAATATTGGACCGCAATTATTCAAATAGATTACTCAGATTCTATTGTAAATCAGGGTGAGATTGGGATTTTTTCAGATCTCTTACGAGAGAAGAAGAATGTAAAAAATAATATGATTGTTTCAGTAAAACCAGCAGATCCTCCAGATTCCTTTAGATTCATTCAGAAAAAGATTAACGGAAATAAGCTAAAAAGTGAGGAAATAAATAGTATTATAAATGATACTATTTCTGGGTCTTTATCTAGAATAGACCTAGCCGCTTTCATTACAGGCGTTTCAATTAATGGCATGGATAATATAGAAATGACCGCACTTACATTAGCGGAAGCGAGAAGTGGGGATATCCTTTACTTTGGAATGGATGTTTATGATAAGCACAGCACAAAAATTTGCATTTTGTGAGTTTTGCTGAAAGGTGGGGTTCCAGGGAATAAGGTTTCTCTAATTATCGTACCAATAATTGCCACAGCTGGTTTAACCATTCCAAAATCTTCAACAAGAGCCATCACATCTCCTTCAGGCACGGCAGATTCCATGGAAGTTCTAGCTCCTGTTGCGTTTAATTCAGATGAGTTAAACGATATAGTTTCAAAAGAAAATGCATGTGTAATCTGGGGGGGTGCTTTAGATCTTGCCCCTGCTGATAACGTTTTGATTGAAATTGAACGTCCTCTTCATACGGATCCTATAGGTTTAATGATTCCATCTATCCTGACGAAAAAACTTAGTATGGGGGTAAAAAAGCTCGTCTTAGATATACCTGTAGGAGGTGGCACCAAATTTCCAACCCCCGATAAAGGTAAAAAATTTGCCTACCTATTTAAAGAGATTGCAGGAAATGTCGGAATTGAAGCTGAATGTGCGTTGACGCTAGCTCATCAACCAATTGGTCATGCAATTGGACCCGCTCTTGAGGCTAGAGAAGCGTTAACTTTACTTATGGATTATTCTGCTGGACCAAATTCCCTAATTGAGAAATCAACAGAATTAGCTGGCATCCTTTTAGAGATGGGTGGTAAAGCACAAAAGGGAATGGGTCAAACTTTGGCGAGAGATTTATTAAGTTCTGGTAAAGCTTATGAGAAAATGAAAGGAATTATAGAAGTTCAGGGAGGTAATCCGGAGTTGAAACCTGAAGATATTAAGCTAGGTCCACGCGTAAAAGAATTTTTTGCCAATAAAGAAGGATATATTGTTGAAGTAAATAACTCAATAATCAATCAAATTGCAAAAACATGTGGATGTCCTAGTTCCAAGACTTCAGGCGTGGAGATAATAAAAAAACAAGGAGCGAGAATAAAAGAAGGAGACTTGGTTTTTAGAATGTATTCTCATAGCCAATCAAAATTGAAAAAAGCAGAAAAGATATATAACGCTACTGGAGGCCCCATACGCTTAGGCGGGATGATGATTGAAAGGATTTAATAATTTTATTGGATTTTTATATGCAGTTGTAAATTGGTAAGTTAAAACAAGATGCCTTTAACTCCTAATGCTATTTATAATGATTTACAGAATGGTGATTTAGACAAATCATCTGCAATTGAATTATTATTAACTTTAATAGACAACACTGATAAAGTTGAAAACAGATTACAGAGTATTAAGATCTTAGAAAAAATCCAGATAAAGGATGAAAAAGTTTTTAAAATATTAGAGAATCTTTTAATATCTGATTCAAATGAAACCATCAGGAAACTTGCTTGTAAAGTACTAAAAAATCTATTTCTAGAAAGGGCATTAGATCCAATGACTTGGGCACTTGAACATGAAAATTCATTAATATGTTTGGTAACAATAATATCAACCTTAGCTGATATTAATACCGAAAAATCTAAATCTATTTTAATCGAGAAAATACGCAAATTTTACAAAAAAAAATATAAATATAATCTTTTCGATATATTTAAGAGAAAGGACGTAAAATCCTTTTCCAATAGTGAACTAGCTGCCATTCTGATAAATTACTACATCTTATCATTTCTTAAACTTCAGTTTGGTTTCATTAAATTTAAGGTGAATAATCATGGCTTAATTACTGAATTAGACTTATCTAATGTTGAGACCTATGGCTCAAATTTAAATAAATTAGAGAATTTTCTCGAATCAATCTTCACGCTGGAAACTCTTAAAAAATGTGATTTAAGGTTTAATCATTTGACGAGAATTCCAAAGTTTTCGAATAATTCAGTAGAATTCTTAGATTTAAGTTATAATAAAATATTAAAACTTCCAGATCTTAGTAATTTCACTTCGCTTAAAACTTTAAATTTGAAATCGAATAGGTTAAGAATTCTTCCTGAATTGATAAGTTTTTTCTTATCTATAGAAAACTTAAATTTACGAAATAATATGATTGCTCATCTTCCCTCTTCCATGAATTATCTTACTTCACTTAAAACATTAGATTTACATGGTAACAAATTTAATTCAATTAAAGTAAGTTTAAATCAATCTTTAAAAGAGCTTGAATTAGGTTGGAATAATTTTACGATGTTCCCTGTAAGTATTAAACCCCTTACATCTTTGGAGAAGTTAGGATTGGGTGGAAACAAATTAGAAGAACTTCCAGAATGGATTGGTTCTCTTCATTCTCTTAAAGAGTTAGAATTACATGACAATAAATTAATTGAAATTCCAGAGTCGTTAGGATCACTTCATTCATTAGAAAAATTAAACTTGAGAAATAACCAACTAAAGGCACTTCCATCTTCATTGATCAAACTCAAATCACTTAAAAGTTTGAATCTTAGTTGGAATAACCTTGCTTCACTTCCAAAATGGATAGGAAATTTATCGTCCTTAGAAGAATTAAATCTATGGGGTAACCAACTTGTAAGTCTTCCCAATTCAATTTCATCATTAACATCATTAAAGATTTTGGATTTAAATTTCAATAGATTTGAACAATTACCGATATTTTTGAAAGAATTAGAAAGTAAGAAGGATCTTGTTATAAAATTTTAATTTAGAATAATAAGGAATGAAATAAATTGACAAAAAAATTCAATATTGAGATAATAATAAATGAGGAAAAATGTACCGGATGTATAATTTGTAAATTGTGGTGTTCTTATACTCATCATAAGATATTTAACCCATCGAAAGCAAATCTAGAAATTGAAGATAGATATGGTTTAAACCCTAAAATTACTTTCTTAGATTCTTGCTTAAATTGCGGCCAATGTGTTCAACATTGTCTCTACGGCGCTTTAAAACTTAAGGAGGAGGGTAATTGATGGAACTGAATGGTTATACTGGTAATATTCTTAATGTTAATCTGACAAATGACGAGATAACTGTAGCAAGACAAAATGCTGAAGATATTAAACAATTTATTGGTGGAATTGGAATAAATACTAAATTTGCTGCTGAATTGATTAAGCCTCACATCGATCCATTATCTCCTGAAAATTATATAATACTTGGAGTAGGGCCTTTGGTAGGTACAATCACCCCTGGTTCTTCGCGAACTGTAGGTACAAGCAAGTTTCCA
>CAYZTE010000069.1:0-10421 GCA_964481225.1 uncultured archaeon
TTCGATGGGTATATCTAGTAATAAGTATTTACATTGTTGGAATCGCTCTCCAGCTACATAAATCACAGTATTCTTTCCTTCGAGCCTTAAGGTGATAAAATCATTGACCTTAAATTTTTTCATTTTTTGAAAATAGAATTGAATACTTCTTTATATTAATGGCATCAATTTACATATTTAAATCATTATTGTCTCGGCACTTAGTGATTTTAGAGTAATTCAATAATAAGAGATTTTGAAAATTCGATAAACTTTGTAATCTTCTTTTGAGGATCACAAATAAAACCTTTTTATATCATTATACAAGAAGGTTTTCCTGTTTATACGATTCTTGATATCAAGAAAAATTTGATACTCCTCATATAAGAAATTTGGAATTGCTGCAAGTTCTTCTTGACTAAAATATTTTATAAAACCGAGAATTATTTCTACAATCCCTTTTAAGTTTAATGGATTTTGTTTAATCCGACACGAGAAAGAAATAAAACCTTTTTATATATTAAAAGGTTATAATAACATGCAATTTTTATACTTTATTAAATCAATTTTCAAAATTAAAGAGAAAAAATATAAAGATATAAAAGAAGGTTGAAAATTAAAATGGTTGACGAATCATTATTGAAAGAATTAAAGGCTGCTCAAGAAGCAGGGGCAGCAAGCGCTTCCGCTGACGATTTGGCGAAGGTCTTCGAGTTTATTAAGCAAATCTCTACAGAGAATGAAGATCTTAAAGAGGAACTCGAGGACATGGATATTGCAATTCAGATGGTGATTTCTGACATTGATAGGAAGAATTGGCTAACAGTAAAGGAAGGTGTTCTTGATTTTGGTGAAGGAGATGTGGACAATCCTTCATTCACAATGTCTTCGACTCTGGAAGTTGGTGCAGGTATTCTTATGGGGGAGGTGGATGCAACTTCTGCGTATATGGCTGGCGATATTACTGTTGAAGGAAATCTTCAAGACGCCATGGCTTTTCAAGAGATAATTGAGCTAGCATTAGAGGCTTACGAAGATTTAATAGAAGATTTGTAGAATTAGAAACAACCTATTAAAGAATCTTTTCTTTTTTTTTATTAATTTTTTATTCCTATTTCAAGGTTTTTTTAGATTTTTTTTGTAAAGAATAAAATAAGCTAGTATGGAAAAGATAAATGAAAGTAAAACATGGTATTGTATTATACTTGTATTATTAAGTCTTAAAACCATATTTTGAAAAATAAAATTTAATAATACGAAAAATTAAATCAGTATATTTTTATTATTTTCTTAAAGAGAAGATATTGACAAAATTAGGAGTTTTACCAAAGAAATGATCAGGAACCAACTATTAACAGCAACAAGCAATCTGATTGAACAACAATTCTATAAAAATGGAACTGATATTATCATTGGTAGAACACCCGAGGTCTCATTGAAAATTAGCAAATCAGGGCAAATAATAAGAAAGTTTAAAGATTTATTTAATGAAAACCTTCATTTATTCTTAGAAGGAAAATATCTGAAGTTTCTTAATCTCTTTAAAAAAATTAAAGGTTTAGATGATAATTACATAAGAGAGATTTATCAAGATCTTCAACTTAAATTTGAAACTCTACAAGATGTCGATAATATAAACTTAGTAGTTTTATACTCGATTGTTTTAAACTCCCTTATTTCAAGTATTAGAGATCTTAATTTTGGAGAAACAATTAGGGAAATAAAAAGCCGGGTAAAAAAGAAAATGGTTATAAGTGAAAACAAAATTCAAGATGAACTGGATAAATTATTCATGAGAAACGACGATAAAATATCTATTTTATACAATATTTCTTACTTAGATACATTAGCAGAGTCTTTTAATTATAAACGGGTTGCCCACATCTGTAAGATACAAAAAGGAAAGTATATTAATCTCATTGTAAAATTGATAATTAATTCGATTAATTAAAGAGAATTACTTTTCTAATATTTCCTCAAAAAAGATTTCTGCTAGAGCAGTTAAAACTACATTCCTTAGTTTTTTATCATATAATCTAATTTTATCTGAAAATTCAATTTGAATTGCTTGACTTTTTGGAATTTGGGAAGCCCCATATTGCCGCGTTATATGCCCCCCACTCAAGACATACTCCTTCCTTCTTGGATGGGCAGGTGCGATTGGAATATTCAAATCGAGAAATTTTTTAATTATCGTTCCACGAATATTATTTTCCCATTCTTTTTTTGCAACCGGCTCCGAGAAGAATGATTCTAAATTGCTAGTCCCTAAAATTAAATCTACATCTCTAAATCCTAGAGGTCGATCATGTTTTTCAAACCCATGGATATCAATTAGCAAGGAACGACCATGTGATCTTAAATTACTAAATATTAACTCTCTAATTTTACCATGATAGAAATTGTAAATTTCTCGAGCAAGTAATGAACCGTGAATATAAGCTTCATTTTCGTCTCGATTTAAATCTATTTTACTTCTAGGTACATTTGAGAAGATGAGAGAAGGATATTTGGAAGTTGAAGTCTTCCTTTTAAAGTTAATGCCTATTAATTTGCTTAAAATCTTGGCGATTTCAATTGTCCCCTTGTCAATTCCTAAAATTCCTTTTGGCCTGTTTGGAATGGCATCGCATTCATGAGAGCCTCCATGAGGAACAGAGAATATTAAGGGAACTGTTCCTTTTTTGAATTCTACATAATCCTTCAAGTAAGACATGATATCAAGTATATAATAAATGATAAATTAAAAAATAAAAAAAATTAGATAATTGGAGAATTTTTGAAGGTTAAATAACGAAGTATTATAAATATGCAAATCCACACACCAAATCCAATAATTCCAAAAGCATAATAACCGAAAACATTTTTGTCTTTTTCGAATATGAGATATGCAAACAACCAAGTACCTAACCCACCAACACCACCTAATATAATATCTGTAGTTATATTTCGCCAGCTGTCTCTTCGGTCCTCAAATTTCCAACCTAATTCAAAAAAAAATACGTTTTCAATAACTTCCCACATTACAGCAATAAATATCGTGATAACGAAAACGAATAGTAATGAAAAAATTGGGACGGCGCCATGTTTTTTTGGAATGGTGTAAAATAATGAAAAGATCAGAAATACGCCAACACCAAAACAAATGTGACCTATAGAATAGAAATCAAACCAAGAGAACCCTACTTCATCAATTTCCGTTGCTATAAATTCATTAAATAATATGAATACCACCTTTATTAGAATTCGATTTAGTTAAAATCTAATATATCAATCAAGATAATAAATTTATTCCTTAAAAAATTAATAAAAAAAAGGAAATAAATAATAATGCAAATTTAAATCTCAAGAGCTAAGTATATTACAAAGAATAATATGAAAGAAAGTGAATTGAATAGATAAAACCAAGGAAACTCACATTTTTTGATCTTTATATAAAATAAATAAGCAAAGCCTAGGCAGATTAAACCCCCCACACCAACTAAAATTACATCAAAAATAGCGTTCACTACACTATCTTTTTGATTTTGGTACTTCCCACCCCACCCATAAACTAAGGTATTTTCAACAATTTCCCAAAATATGCCAAATATAATTGTACCAATAAGAAAAGCGATCCAATGTGATTCTTTCACAATGAAATTTCGTGGATCAACTAAATTTCGTAATGTCGAAATAAGTGAGAGTAATGCGAAAACCACGATGCCCATAGCCAAGTGACCAAAACTAAAGAAGTCGAAGACAGCTTGACTAACTTCATTTGGTTCTGTTGCCCAAAACCAATTAAAAATCATTTTATCTTCACTATTTATTTGTTATTAATTGCTATAAAATACAGAATTATAAATTTAATTTAAAAAGCAATGTATTATATATTATCTGATTATTGATATTCACATTGTTTTGGGTAAATTTTTCTTGAAAAAGGTTGCTTTTGTAGTTTACTACCATAAACATAATTTTTACGGATTAAACGCAATTATAGCTTCTCTTGAAACAGATGAGATATTCGAAAGTATTGATTTTTATTTTCCTAGGTCTAAGGATAACCTTATAGAAACTCTCGAAAATAAGGTTAAAATATATGATAAGATAGTGGTAGGAATTTCATTTTACACTACTCAACTTTTTGAAATCCATAAGTTGGTTCAAATATTAAAAAGTAAATTTGATAAGAAGGGGTTGATTATCGCAGGAGGTTCGCATCCAACAGGGGACCCTTTTGGAACCCTCAAAATGGGTTTTGATATAGTTGTAGTTGGTGAAGGCGAGGAAACAATAATAGAGCTCATGCAAAAAATAATTGCTAATGAAAATTATGGTGTAGTTAAAGGAATTGCTTATATAAATGATAATAATGAATATCATAATGCTGGTAAGCGAGATTTAATAAATTTAGATAAATACCCTCCATTCCCTATTAAAAATACTAAATTTGGAGCGATTGAAATAACTAGAGGATGTCCATACGTGTGCTATTTCTGTCAAACACCCTACATTTCAGGTACAAGACCTAGACATAGGAGCATTGATATTATTTGCAAGTATGTAAAAGAATTGAAAGAACATTATGGAGATCTTATCGATGTAAGATTTATAACTCCAAATGCTTTTTCGTACGGATCTAAGGATGGAAAAAACTTAAACTTAGAAATGCTTGAAAAATTACTTCTTAATATTAGAGAAATTATTGGTAAAAAAGGAAGATTATTCCTAGGGACATTTCCATCAGAAGTAAGACCTGAACATGTCACTCAAGATACGTTAGATTTAGTTTTAAAATATGGTGACAACGATAATATCACTATAGGAGCACAATCGGGCAGTCAGAAGATCTTGGACCTATGTCATAGAGGTCACTCAGTTGAAGATATATCTGAAGCTGTAGATTTAACATTAAAAAATAATCTTAAAATTAATGTGGATTTTATCTTTGGGTTACCTGGAGAAAATGAGGAAGATGTAAAACTTACAATACACATGATAAAAGAATTGTCAAATAAGGGAGCAAGAATTCATGCTCACTCTTTTATTCCTTTACCTCAAACCCCATTTGCTAATGAGCCAGTTAAAAAAATAAAAGAAACCTATAAAAAAGAAATTAAAACTCTAATCTCGAAAGGATTTGCATTTGGAGATTGGAAAAAACAAGAAAAATTAGCATTTAAAATTGCAAACTATAAGAAAAAAATGAATTAAAATAAGATATTTATTTAGAAAGTTTTACAGAATCTCCATCTATCTCAATGAATCCTTCTTTTTGTAGTTGATAAAGAATACTTCTTATTTTCACGCTCTCATTTTTTCTCATGCTTTTCTCTATTTTCGATATCTTGATTATTCCATCTCTAATTACCATTTCTAGAAGTGTTCCTCGAATTTGCCTTTTTGATCCTTTAAATGGTGATTGTTTTCGATAATGAGCGCTTTTTTTACTTAATTCTGGATGAATTTTTTTAAGCATTACCCCATAATCCATTAGAGCGTAATACCATTCGCGGGGGTTATTTTTATCAACTGTTTTTTTTACAATTGGCAAAATATCTTTATCATTAACTTTACTCATATTAGGAAAAAAGAAGTAAATATAGACTCTTCTTACATTAGTCTCAATAAAAACCATAGGTTTATTAAACGCAAATGTTATTATTGAAGATGCTGTATTATGCCCTATTTGGGGAAAAGATTTTAAGATTTCTATTGAATCAGGTAGTATTCCATTAAAATCTTTAATAACAATTTCCGCGATCTTTTTTAATGCTATTGCCCTTCGATTATACCCTAATCCCTTCCAAATCTTGAAAATTTCTTCAAATGAAGCTTTAGATAATGATAAAAAATCTGGAAATTTTTCTGTAAATTTCAAAAACTTTTCTGAAACCCTCCCCGTTTGAGTTTGTTGAAGCATGATTTCTGATACTAAAACATTATAAGGTGTGATATTTTCCCTAAAAGGAAATTTCCTCTTATGATTTTTATAATATTCATAAATTATTTTCTGAAAGGATTTAATTATTCTGGATGTTAAACCATTTTCTTTAAAGTCCCTATGAAAGTCAGTAATAAATAGTTCTTTACTAGTTTTCATCATAGAAATATAATTAATTGATAAGTAAGTGAGAATAATAAGTCAAATAAAATGAATTTATGGATTTTATAATATAAAAATTGCTTGATGTTTCGTTTTTAAGATAGATCAAATGCGAATACGGTAATTCCGCCTTCAATTCTCTTAAGTTTTAGAGAATATCCTGAATTATTAATTATATGAAGCATGGGTTTATTTTCAAGTAAGATGGATCCCCCAAAAGTTTTATAATTAAGCTCTCTGCCAATTTTTACTAAATAATTCAATAAAAACTTGGTTATTCCTAATCCTCTCCAATCCTTATCAACAACAAATGCCAGTTCTGCAACAGAAGGTTGATATGCTTTAAAAAAAGCACCTAAAGCAATAATTTTTTCTTCTCCATTTTCATCAAATTCTCCTATTAAAATCATATCTGTTGAGTAATCAATATTAACCATTGGTTGAATTTTTTTATGACGAAAATCTTTAACTGGAGTAAAGAACCTTAAATACCTATCTTCTTTATCTAAGGAGTAATGAAGTTCTTGAATCATTCTTTCATCAGTCGGCTTAACAGGACGAATCCTTATTGTTTTGCCATTTTTAAGCTTTAAAATGGTCTCATATTTTTCAGGATAAATACTTATCCTTCCATCAATAGAGACAGGCAATTTTTGGTCTGAATATACATATTTCCATTTTTTTGCATGTTGTAATAGTTCTTCTCTAAAATCTGGATGTGCTATATTAATCATTTCAAGGACCCTTTCCCTAATGCTTTTTCCATAAAGATAAGCAATTCCCCATTCTGTTACTACATAGTGAATATCTCCTCTCGTTATTACTACACCTGAACCAGGTTGAAGATAGGGAACAATTCGAGATACTTTAGTGCCATCTTTTAGAGTAGCAGTAGAAGGTAAAACCATTATTGGTTTACCATCTTCAGCTCTTCCAGCACCTCTTACAAAATCAACTTGACCACCTATTCCACTATAAAATCTATGTCCAAGAGAATCCGCATTTACTTGCCCCGTTAAATCCACGGTAATTGCGGCATTTATAGCTACTTGTTTCTTATTTTGGCTGATGATATAAGGATCATTTGTATAATCGCAAGGATGGAATTCAACCATGGGATTATCATCCACAAAATCATAGAGCCTCCTAGATCCCATAACAAAGGAGCAAATTATTTTATCTTTATGAATGGTTTTTTTTTTACAAGTAACTACTCCCTTCTCTACGAGATCTACAACTCCATCTGAAAAAACTTCACTATGCACTCCTAAATCCCTTTTTTCTTCTAATTCTAATGCTACGGCATTTGGAATGGTCCCAATTCCCATTTGAATGGTGGATTCATCTTCTATAAGAGAAGCTACGAACTTGGCAATTTTTTTCTCAACTTCACCAGGCTTTCCATAATTGAATTCTATAATATCGTGATCAGAAAGTACAAATGCATCAATATCGTCCATATGAATAAAAGAATCACCTAGCGTCCGCGGCATCTTAGGATTTATCTCCGCAATAACATATTCTGCAGCTTCGCATATTGGTTTAACGATATCAACATTAATACCATAACTACAAAAACCATATTTATCTGGAGGACTAACTTGAATGAGTGCTGTATCTAAATGTATTCGTCCAAGTTTAAACAATTGTGGAATTTCTGAAAGAAGCATGGGTGTATAATCTGCTTGCCCTCTTAAGACATATTCACGAAGCGATTTTCCTATGAAAAAAGCATTATGTCTAAATAAATCTTCTATACCTCCAATAGTTTCATAATAGTCAAGATCACTTAGGCTTAGGAAATGTAATATCTCCACATCTGGTAATTCATAACCACATTTAATCAATTTCCTTGTAAGATCGATGGGTTCTGCACAACCAGAATCTATAAAAATCCGATTGCTTGGTTTAATATATTTTCTAATTGCATCATCAAGAGAGACTTGCTTTTTATTATATTCTTTTAGTAAATCAGAAATATCTTGATTGGAGGTTATTGGCATAATATCACTTTTAATTTATTCTAATTTCATTTAAATTAATTCTCAAAGTGTTTTAAATATAATTACAAGAGATTATAAGTAGAAATTCTGAGTTTAGACTCTTCTTCGCAAATTTTCAAATATTATTCTAAATATAATTAAATAATTATTTTAGAAGCAATAGAAGGTTAAATTTATGAGGGTAATTTTAAATTGTGTGTTTTTTTTCTTATTTGCATGATAGGTTTAGTTTTAATAATACCTATTTATTTCTTATCCGTTGAGCATCTACAGCTTCAAGAGAAATATGGAAAAGAAAAGGGATTATCAATTGCCAAAATTTTTGGATTAATTTCAGGATGGGGTTTTTTCTTCTTTTTATTTGGAATTTGGATTTCACCCCAACCAAGATTTAGAATCTCAATCTTTCAAGTCAATTTGATTTTAATTCCAATTATGGGTTTCTCTATTTCAATTTTACAATTAATTATTTCTTTTCCATTTATTTCTATAGGTGCTTGGTTTGGAATTGTAGGCGTAAAAGAAATTACATTAAAAGTCGCTGAAACTCATAGACCAGAAAAAGTTATAAGCACAGGAGTCTATTCTAAGATTAGGCACCCGCAATATTTTGGTACCATTTCATCACATTTAGGTATCTCATTTCTATTTTCCTCATTTTATTCAATATTATTAACTCCCTTGATAATTGTAATAATTTATCTCATATCGTGGAAGGAAGAAAAAGAATTAATAAGGGAATTCGGTAAAGAATACGAGAACTACAAGAAAAATGTGCCAATGTTGATACCAAGATTAAGAATTAAAAAATCAAAAAAAATAGAATGAAAACGATTATTTCACTTTCGTTTTTGTATAACTAAGTAGTTGCTTAATAAACAACAATAAATATTTAATATCTTTCCAAAATTTATAAATTTATAACCATAACTTTTCTAAGTTTACACATGCCAAACGATAGAGTTGAGATTGAGGATTTAGAAGCGTTCATCGATGGTTTAAAAGTCTCTCTTGATACATTAGAAAATGTTGACCCAAGTAAAGCTAAAGGTTTTCAGGCGCAACTTGCTAAAGCCATTTCTGATTTAAGAATAAAAAGAACTGCTAAATTTGAACCTATTCCTAAACATATAGGACATTTCACTAAAGAGGATTTAAAGAACTATTTATTAAAGGAACTAGAAATTTTACAAAATCATTTAGATTCTTCTGATTATAATCGGCGAAGAAAATTCGAATTGGTAATGAAAATTACGAAAATAAGGGAACAAATAAATTTAATGTAACAAACTCTTTTTTTAAATGATTTTTAAATATATTTTAAGGTTCACAAAATGCTAATTGATATTCATTGTCATGCAAATCTCTATTTATCTCTAAATGAAATCATTAATGAAGCTATAAATTTTGGAGTCGGAAAGATAATAAATGTTGGAATGAGCGCTATAGGTTTAGAAAGGGTGCTAGAGATTTCTGATAAATATGATATAATATATCCCGCTCTAGGTATTCATCCTGAAGAAGTTCAAATGAACAAGGATATTGAGGGTCAATTAAATTCTGTGGTCGATACTATCAGAAAAAGTAAAGAGAAAATTTGTGGAATTGGAGAAATCGGTCTAGATCATCATTTTGTTAAAGATAAAGAGTTATATCCCCTCCAAAAAAAAATCTTTGAAAAGATGCTTTCATTAGCACAAGAATTAGAATTACCGGTTAATTTGCATACCAAAGGAGCAGAAAGTTTAATTTTTAACATTCTTCCATCATATAGGATTCCTAATATAAACATTCATTGGTATTCAGGACCCGAAGAGTTTTTAAATATAGGTATTGATAGAGGGTATTATTTCTCAATTACTCCTGCAATAAGTTATTCTCCCGCAGTTAAAAAGACCGTGTTAAAAGTAGATAAAGAACACCTTTTACTTGAAAGTGATGGCCCTGTTGAATATTCAGGGAAAGCGGGTGTTCCGGCGATGATTAGAGATGTTTTAAATATTATATCAAAATTTAAAAAAATACCAGTAGATGAATTGGAAACTCAAATATATGAAAATACAAAAAGTATGTTTCCAAAAATATTTTAAATGAGTAGTTTCTATTCTATTAAATCGACAATTTCTTCAGGAAATTGTTCCCCCTTGATTTTCATGCGATTTAACATGTCTTTAACTTCGGTAATTATATTTCCATAAATATGGAGTGAATTGCTGAAATCTAAATAATGTCCCATTTCTACTCCTAGCTTATCTGCTACTTTCTTTTGAATTCTTATCATCCCATTAACATTAGCCTCCCAGGCACGGAATAGATCTCTACTTCTCCAAGTTGTTTGCATTATCAGT
>CAYZTE010000070.1:0-10366 GCA_964481225.1 uncultured archaeon
ATCTGATTCTCTTTTAACATATTCTACTCTATGTGAAATTACATAGGGAGCAATGTTATTAACAATATTAATATCAACTAAAGATAAATTTAGCAACCATGCAACTGCTTTTGAATATCTCAGAAGATCTTTCGCGACTCTAACACTTAAAATTGAGTCAATCTTGTTACATACATTCTGAGCAGTATTAAAATGACATCCTGAGCATAAGCCTGTACTAGGTTTAAGATCTTCAGTATTACCCTTATCGACTCTAGCGCATAATGTAAATTCTCTAATTATCGCATGGATATAATTATTAACTTCAGATGAGAAAGGCATTCTATTGACACAATACCAAACTTCCATCAGATCATCAATAGTCAGGATCTTAGGAACCTGAATTAACTCATCATAACCGCTATATTTCTCATCTTTCCCTGTTAAGATTAGTTGTAAATCATGACTAGCAGGCATCGTAATTGGGACAGATATTCCAAATCTATCCAAAAATGGTTTAGATAATTCAAAAGTACCTACATCATGGGGATTTATTGTTGCAAATAAACAGTATTTATTTATTGTAGTTATTGTATCGTAATATTTAACAGTGCCTTCAGCAAGTAGAGAAAGCAATATATCTTGAGCATATGGTGTAAGGCGATTTACTTCATCAATAATTTTCCAGAAATTTGTAACAAATTGTCGCCATACAACTTCCTCCTCTCCTTCCTTCATCAATTTACCTAGTTTTAATGTACCAATAAGTTTCTCTTCGGTTAATTGAGGATGACCTCTTATAATTGAATTCTCAATTTCATTAAGAGAATTGGCAGTAAACATTCTTCCTAATAATTTTACTAGTGTTGTTTTACCTCCACCATGACCACCAATTAATATCATCGCAGAATTAGGCACTAAGGCGTTTAATACACATAGAGATAATATTTCTGGTAAAACCTGGGTTTTTATTTTTTTACTCTTTTCATCAAAATGCTTAATTATTAAATCCTTAGAATGTACGAATAATTGATTTGCCTGAATTAGATTGATGATTTTCCAAACTTTTTTCCTGAGTTGGTCTTCTTCTCCTAATTTTGTCGACATATGGATTGTTCTCTTAAGATTTTCAATATTAAATAAAAATCAGTTCGATTATTTAATTTTATTCATTTATTATGTGTTGTTTCATTAATTTAGAGTGCCTAAACTAATGATTTCTAAGTTTTTTAATATTATAAGTAAAGAAGTTCATCTAATCGTTCTATAACAAAATCTGGTTGGACATCCCACTTCTTATAATGTCTATTACGTGTGTTTATGTCCCTTCTTATTAAACATGCATGAATATTAGCTCTTTTAGCGGCAATTATATCAAGAATGGAATCTCCAATTAAAATAGCTTTCGATTCTTTTGGATCATATTTAAATTTATCCAATATAGTGAGAATTCCTTTTGGAGAAGGTTTAGCTAGTTCTTGATCATTATTATAATAGCCTAAACTAAAAATATCATGAAAATATTTACTGATATTAAATTTTTGTAAAATAAATTCAACAATATAATATGCTGTGTTTGTAACAATTGCTAGTTTTTTGTTATCTTTATGATGATAAATCTTTTCCAATACGGTCTTTACATCCTGGTATAAAAAAACCTTCTTTTTTTCAATGAGATTTTTTCTCTTTTCAAAATCAATCTCATCATAAAATTTCCAGAAATTTTGGGGTTTTTTCACTCCCCATTCTTCCAAAACATTAAAATATCCTTCTTCGGCCGACCAAAGTTTAAATCTTTCATTCCTATTTGGAGGATAATTTGCTTTTAATCTTTCTAAGGTTTCAACCAAAATTATGTCTGCATAAACTCCAATATTACCAAGGTGGAGCAATGTACCATCTAAATCGAATAAATAGAAATTAAACTTCATGAGAGAAAAAAATTTAAATTAGAAATATCCAATATGTCCTAAATTTTTACCATTCTCATCTAATGCATGAACTAAGCCCATTGATAGAGACTCTTCATCCTTATCTTTAGTTGATTTGGCAACATTTTTTAATGTTTCAAGTTTTAATACAAAAATACCATTACATTTTTTACATTTAATATGAATTTTCTTAATTAATTTAAGATCCTCCTCATCTTCTTCTTTCTTGAAAGGCTCTAATAATTTGGGGTCTTGATTATCACAATTCAATAAAAAACACTGATCCAAGGATATCTTTTCCATTCCTCTTCTTGCAAGAGCAATAAATGCATAACTAGGAATCTCATCTCTTAAATCTTCTTTATCCGTCATATTTTATATAAAAAGAAGATATTAAATAACTCTTATTATTTAAATTTAAAATAATTCTAATTAGAAGAAGATTATGATCAAGCTTAATTAATATTCATAATTATAACTTAATGAGCTGAGTCATGCCTAAGAAAGAAGAATTGTCAAAAGAAACTATAGAACATATTTCAAAATTGGCATTATTGGATTTAACGGAGGAAGAAAAAGAAAAACTCTCTAAACAATTAGGTGATATCCTAAATTATTTCAAAAAATTAGATGATTTGGATACCACCAATGTTAAGCCTACTACTCACCCGATAGATGGATTAAAAAATGTTTTCAGGGAAGATATACCCGGAGAATCTCTTTCAAATGAAGAAGCAACCAGGAATGCGAAACACAAACAAAATGGTTATTTCAAAGCCCCAAGAATATTAAAAGAATAAATAACTTCTATTTTTTATATTCATCCGTTAGCTTTTTTATTGCTTCGGCCATATCTCTAAGTGCTTGTCTTCTTTCTGCAGGTGTCATGCTGCTGAAATCTTCTTCTATATCTTTACCTATCTTTTCAGTAGAAGCCAAAACTTGAAATTTCTTATAAACTAATCCAGTTATATACCTCTCATAATAATCTAATGCTTTCTTAAGCCTTATATCTTCTTTTATTGTGTCCCAAAGTTCTAATGTTTCTAATGATTTAATTCCTAAATCTATGCGAAACCAGCTAATAGGAAATAATAACTCCCTTTGGATGCCCATCTCAATAATAGACAGATTTTCTTTATCAATGTAAAGTTCAGGATGATCATCCTCTTTAAAAAAGATATTGTCACTCATGATATAAAGATTTGCGGCACCTCGGGAAGTACACACAATTCCTGTAGCGAAACCTTTCGCTAATCTTAGAATATCAGCAAAATCTTCTAATTTTGAACCAATTAGATGAAGATTTTTTTTCTTACTGCCTTGGAACTCTACTTTAATTCTATGACTTCCTTTTGCATCCAACAAAATTTTTGGAAATAGATCTTCATCTCGTAATTTTTTATGAGCCTCTAATAATTTATTTATAACTTGATAATCTAATTTTAAACCAGGAATAATAGTATTCTGATTAAGAAATGCATCTACTTCAAAATCCGCGATACCATAGAAAATTTTTTTGCCATTAATCATGTTATATAAACTTTTTTCAATAATCTTAACTAATGCTTCGGGATCTTCTCGAACAGAATCAAATTCCTTGGTTTCAAAAGTATCTATTTGATCTTCTAACCCTTCCTCTTGATAAAATGCTCCCCAGCTTAACTCACTAAAAATAACACCCTCAGAGTAGAGATTATGATGTGTATCAATACTTAGAATACTTTTTGAACCTCCAAGTTCAACACCTAATTTGGATCCAGAAGCTAGAATTGCTGAGGGGGGATCAAAAAACTCAATAGGCAAAAATAAACCCACACTTGTTTTATTTATTATAATTTAATTTTCTTATGTCTAGTATTACTTTTTTAAGTAATTCTAATAATTATAGATATAATTTATATATATAATTAGTGAAATAAATACAAAAAAGACTACTCAAATTTTCAATTTTGAAATTTAGGATTTATTTTTTTGCGATATTCGGAATATTTTGCTAACACTGAAAAACATTTCACTGGTAAGTCCCATAAATCAAAAATAGGAATATTTGAATCGATGAACTCTCGAACCCATGGATTAGAATAACCTTGCGGACCGATATAAAAAACAGGGACTGATTTTTTTTTTACTAACCTTTGAACAGGCTTTAAATAAAGTCCCTTCATCATATCATTTGAAACTTCAAGTTCTTCATATGTTTCACCGCCAGAGGTTTTAATTACATCCAATATTTCTTTAAATCCAAATACAGCATACATGATAATTCCATCAATTTCCCCAGAATTAATCATAATTTTTGGAATTTTTACATACAGGTTATATTGATTGAATTGGAATGTTAGGTCTAGCGGATTATCTATATTCGCCACAGGTGGGACATAAGGTTTTAATTTATCTTTTAATTCTTCCGAAAATTCAGGTACAATTAAGCCTAATTTTTCAGCAGCCTTCGCCATCATTGCACCACATCCACCTGAATCTGTAATTATTCCTAGCCTATTACCATTGGGAATAATATTCTGTGAAAATGTTTTCAAGTAATAAAAAAACTCTTTAATTGAATAGGTAGAGATTATGCCTGTTTCCTTAAACACTGCCTCAAATATCTTATCATCTCCAGCAATCGAGCCTGTATGTCCCATGATTGAACGTGAAGCGGCTTCTGTTCCTCCAGCATATATCGCTACAATTGGCTTTGTGGGAGTGATTTTCTTTACAGTGTTTATAAACTCTTTACCTCTCTTGATTTCTTCTATATATAATCCAATTACATCTGTTTCGGGATCGTCTTTAAGATAATCTAAAAAATCAACTATATCTATATTTTCTTCATTTCCAGTGGAAAAAGATTTCCCTATTTTTACTCCAACTCTCTTACAATACCAAAACACGTGTGATGCAACAGTACCTGAATGGGCAATAATAGAGATATTCCCGCACTCCGGAGTTTCATAAATCCACATTGTATTAAAACGTTTATCTTTAAATTCAGGATAATTATAAAATGCATTATAGATTCCCAAGCAATTTGGACCGATAAATCTAATATCATTTTTTCTGGCAATATCGCTTATTTTGTGAGAAAATATAATCCCATTTGAACCATATTCTCGAAATCCTCCTGATACAATTATTGCACGTTTTACACCTTTTTCTCCACATTCTTCTAATACACGTGGAACAATATTGGGTCGTAAAACGATAAAAGCCAAGTCTGGTACTTCTGGAAGATCTAAAATTGATTTATATGCCTTTAAATCCTGAATATTTTCTAATTTCGGATGTATTGGATAAATTCTTTCTTTTGAAAATCCACCAAAGATAATGTTTCGAAGCATCATAGCTCCCATATTGTCTAAGAAGGAATTAGATGCTCCAAAAACAGCAATACTCTCTGGATTTATAAAACGATAAAGAAAATGATTTTTTAAAACATTTTTATTATTTTCAGTCATGAAAATTTCCTTCGATATTCAGAATATTGAGTTAACATTGCTAAACATTTTGTTGGTTGATCCCAGAGTGAGAAAAGAGGTATATCTTCTGAAAGAAATTTTTGGTTCCAGAGAAATCTATAAGGATATGGTCCTGCATAGAAAATTGGCATTTCAAGTTTCTTCATTAATTTTTTTATTGGTTTTAAGACAACATTATCGAAAAGATTTTTTACATCTTTTAAGTTTTCATCAATTTTCATTCCTGATTTCTCAATTACATTTATGATATCATCAAAATCATGCACACCAAATACAATTAAGGAATCTACTTCTCCAGATTTAGCTAATAGCTTTGGGAATTTTATAAACATATTCATAAAGTTTTCATGGAAGGTAACATCAATGGGATTTACAGCACTTGCTGTTTTAGGAATATCTTTTTTAATTTCTGATTGTAAGTCTTTAGAAAACTCTGGAACTTCCAATCCATACAATTCAGCAGTTTTAGTCATCATCGCACCTGGTCCTCCGGAGTCAGTTATAATTCCTACTCTGTTCCCCTTAGGAAAAATATTAAATAATTGAGCTTGAGACAAAGTTCTAATATAATGTAAGAAATCCATAATAGAATTAGTAGAAATTATGCCTGTTTCATTAAATACAGCTTCATAAATTTTATTATCAGCACTAATAGATCCTGTATGACTCATTATAGATCTTGCTGCTGCTTGTGTACCTCCAGCATATATTGCAACTATTGGTTTTTTAGGGGTTATTTCTTTCGCTAATGCTATAAATTCCTTCCCTTGTTTGATTTCTTCAATGTAAAGCCCTAATACTTCCGTTTGAGGATCATTTCTAAAATATTTTAGTACATCTACTAAATCTATATTTCTCTCATTTCCTACTGATATAGATTTTCCTATTTTAACTCCCATATCATTTGTATATAAAGCAGTTTGAGCTGCAACAGTACCTGACTGACTAATTAATGATATATTTCCTCTTTTATGGGGAAGATACATCCAAAATGTATTAAAGTAAGCTTCTTCTTTTTCAGGATAACCATACCATCCATTATATATTCCTAAACAGTTAGGACCAATGAATCTCATATTGTATTTCTTAGCAATATTATCAATTTGCCTGGACAATTCAATACCCTCAGGACCACTCTCTCTAAAACCACCTGATGTAATGATTAGACGTTTAATACCTTTTTGACCGCATTCTTCCATGACTTGAGGGACAACTCTTGTTGGTAATATTATAAATGCCAGATCAGGTATGATTGGAATATCAAAAACAGATTTATATGCTTGAAATCCTTGAACTTTTTCCAATCTTGGATGGACAGGAAAGATATTACCATTAAATCCACCTCCAGTAATGATATTTCGTAGTTGCATTGAACCCATAGTAGTCATTAGATTATTATTTGCACCAAAAACACAAATACTCTTTGGGTTTAGAATTTGCTCGATAAAATTATCTTTAATCGATTCTGAATTATTTTTACTCATTGTATATCTTAAAACAAAATCTTATGAAAAAAAATTAAAAAAACAACATAAGTTTTTTGATTAAGAAAATTTAGGAAAATTCAGTGTTTCGTAATAATTTTATTTCGGCTGAAAATCCAGGTATCATTCCCTCATATTCATCAATTGTTTTTTCCTTCAGTTTTTTTAAAATTAGTCTGACACCCTCAAACTCTTCTTCACAAAGAGCTTGTAATTCTTTGTAACTCATTGTACCCCCATTCTCTCTTAATTTCTCAATTATAAATTTTTCTTCATGAGTTAATTCAGACATACTATTATTTTTCCTCTTAAAATATAAATAATTTTGCATTCACCTTTTACCAGTGCTCCCAAATCCTCCTTGTCCACGTTCAGATTCAGATAGATTATCTGTTTCGGCAAATGCATAATTGTACATTTTAGATAAGATGATTTGGCAAATTCTTTCACCCTTTTTTAGAGTAACTGCTTTATTTGAAAGGTTAACTACAATCGCCATCCATTCATTTCTATAACCTGCATCAATCGTGCCTGGAGAATTGACAATGGATACTCCTTCAAGTGCAAATCCACTTCGAGGCACTACTTTAAAATAGTAGCCCTTAGGAATTGCCGTAGCAAACCCTAATGGACACGCAATACGTTCTAAAGGTTTTAAAGTATAAGAATTAGATTTAATTTCAACTAATTCATTTTTCCCTCCTTTTTTAATTATTTTTTTAAAACCTGCTATTCTCGCATCGGCTCCAGCATCCCCAGGTTTAGATTGTTTAGGTATCTTTACATCTTTATTGAGCTTTTTTATTGGTATTAATAATTTCTTGTTTTTTATTGAATCTTTTTTATTCTGATTCATGCTTTATCATTTTTTATTATTCTAAATTCTTAAAAATAATTCTTATTAAAGAATAATTAAATATAAACAGAAAACAATCTTATAAAACCATTATTCATTTAAAGAAAATATTAAAAAATAATATTTATACTGGTGAAAATTTTGATAGTTATTGATAGATATGATCCAAGAAGCGATAAAGAAGCTTTGAAAGAAATTTTCGAAGACTTCATAGAAAATAAATCTTATTTCTTCTCTCATTGGGAAAAGTTTGAGGAAGAATTGAATAAGAGAACTCTTGACCTTCAATATAGAAATTCAATGGTAATTGCTAAAGAAGATGGAAAAATTGTTGGTTTTGGTATTTATACGCAATTTCGTGATTATTTAGGAAATGATAGAGTTTTAATCCACCAAGTTTTAACCAGAAAAGAAGATTCTTTCAAAAAGGGCGTTGAAGAAATGATTGTACGCGAACTCCAATTGTATATTAAAAGAACTTTGAAACTCGATAAAGTCTATCTTATTTGCCCTGATGAAGATGGGGCTTTAAGAAGCCTATTTTTAAAACTTGGAGTAAAGAAATCAAAATACATTTGGTATGAAAACAATATATGATTATATCTCCAATCTTTTCTTATTATTAAAAATATAATTGAATGTTTTTCATGAAAAAAATGAATAACATTAAAGATCTTATTGACAAGGTAAAAGTTTTAAAAGATCAAGAAAACTATAAAGAAGCTTTAGAAATATTAGAGGATTTATATGAAAAAAATCCTGATTCTGAAGAAATTAAGAAAATATTAATAGAGACTTTGTTTTCCTATGGTGGTTATCTTAATGACATATATACATTAAAATATGAAAAAGCGAAAGAATCATTTAAAAGAATAATAGAAATTGATCCAAATAATTATCGAGCATATTATAATACAGGAATCGCATGCTTTAATTTAGATAAAATGGAAGAGGCAGAAAAATACTATGAAAAAGCATTAGAAATTAAACCTGATTATAAACACTGCCTTTACAACTTAGGTTTGTTGCATGAAACAAATGGAGATTTACAGGAAGCTTTAAAGTACTATGAAAGAGCCTTAAGAATTGATCCAAAATTTACTTATGCGCTCCATGCAAGAAATGAGGTACGAAATAAATTAGATAGTTTAAAATAACGAATAGAAAATTCTAAAATCTTTAGTTAACTTCAAAATCAATAATTAAACTGAATGAACAAGGATTAGAATAAATTTTAGGTGATGCTATTTTATTAATTTATTATGTATTATACAACAAATTATAAATACAACAATAAAAATAATTCCACCAATTATATAAGGTAATACAGCTGGATCAGTTAAAACGTCTAAAATCTCTTCTAACTGAAACATTTGATCTCTCTCTTGAATTTGTTAAGGTCTAAATAGAACTCGTAATATTTAAAATTTAACAATTATTTTCTCTTAAAATTGTATATTGAAATTTTTCACAAACTTTTATGTAAAAACCTTAAGAGATATTCAATAAAAACGAAAAAGAAAAAAAATAAAGATATAATTAATAATTTATCTCTCTAATTGGAAATTAACTTGGACTCTACATCTATATATCAATTTGTCAACATCTTCTTTAACTTTTACATCGGATTCGATTATCTGGATATTTCTAATCCCACGTAGAGTTTTTTTTGCCTCCTCATAACAATTCTTAACAGCATCAGCCCAGTTTCTTTCACTTGTTCCGACTAATTGAATGCTTTTATAAACTGGCATTTTGATTTCACTTTTAATTTAATTATATTGTAAGTTAATTTGTTATAGGTTAATATTTAAATATTACTAAGAGAGCAATTATTTTTGAAGTTTTATACCACTTAAATGAAATTAGCAAATCATCAATATAGAAAAAATAAATATTTTAAAAAAATAGAAAAAAGTGATTAGAAGTGTTTGTTTTGAAAAAATTAATTAAACGCTAAGATTTTCTATTACAGTCGCGACTCCTTGTCCACCACCAACACAGGCGTTCGCAACACCATATTTAGCTTTTTTATCTTTTAAGATTCGAGCAAGTGTACCTGGAAGTCTTATCATTGTTGCACCTAATGGATGTCCAATTGCTGTTGCACCTCCCATAACATTAACCTTTTCTTCTGGGATGTTAAAAGCCTTCATACAATTAAGAGCTACAATAGTGAATGCTTCATTGATTTCCCAATAATCAATATCATCTGCAGTCAAACTAGCATAATCTAATGCTTTTTGGGTTGCTGGGACTGGACCTCGACCCATTACAGTTGGATCCACAGCTGCCCAACCGATTGATACAATTCTCGCTAATGGCTCAATTCCTCTTTTTTCTGCTTCTTTCGCTTCCATTACTAAACTTGCAGTCGCACCTGCGTTCAACGGGGAGGAATTCCCTGCAGTTATTACTCCTTCAGCAGTTCCTTCTCTTTCTTTATAACCTTCTTTTCCTCCATTTTTTTCTAGGAAAAATGGTTTCGATAATCGACGTAATCCAGCAACACCTTCTAAAGTGGATTTCCTCGCTGCCATATCTCGATCAACCATCATTGGTTCTTCTACATTACCTTCAATATGACCTTCAATAGGAATGATTTCACCCTTATACCAACCTTCTTCAGTATATTTT
>CAYZTE010000071.1:0-9964 GCA_964481225.1 uncultured archaeon
TATATTGTCTTATTGACATGAAACATCAGATCCTTTATATTTAATAATATAATTATATTCTTTTACTTTTATTCTTAATTCTATTAATTTAAAATTTCATTAATTAACTTGGACATGTTTTCTCGAGTTATCGCGCTTGTTGTAAAAACCTTGAGATTTGGATTGATCTCTTTGGCATCATTTATCATTTCTTCAATATTTACATCTATTACGTCTTTTAAATCAATTTTATTAATTACTGCGATGTCTGACATTTTAAAGAGCATCGGATGTTTACGAATGACCCATGGTCCTTCCGTAATAGAAACAATCACCACTCTTTTTTCCGCACCTAAAATAAAATCAGAAGGGCAAATTAAATTACCAACATTTTCTATAAATAAAATGTCAATTCCTCTCAAATCATAATTTTTAATGACTTGTGAGATGTGGTACGAATTCAAAGCACATTCTCTACCTGTATTAATCTGAATCGATTTAACACCATGCCTTTCGATCCTATCAGCATCTATTCGAGTGGCGACATCACCATTAATCACGAGAATTCTATAATCTTTTGAGATCCTTCCTACGATACATTCTATGATTGCAGTTTTCCCTGCACCAATCGCTCCAACAAAATCAATAGATTTTATATTTTTTTGCTTGAGAATTTTATTATTTTGATCAGCTAATCTCTCGTTATTCTCAATTAAATCTTCATTTAACTCAATAATTCTTGAAGTTTCCCTTCCAGGCATTATGACCTCTTACAAAGCATGTTAAAGTTAATGGGATATGAAAATAAAGTTATCCTAATTGATAATTTTTATGGATTCAAATTATCAATACGATAAAGATTTCAACGTACTCTGAATTTATATTTATAGACAATATAAGCTCCTAATATTCCTCCCAATTCGGGTAAATATAACAATAAATATATGGGACCATAACGAGGATTGACAGAGAACAAAAATGCAGGGATTAACCTAAATAATACGATCATCAATAAAAAAGCCCTTCCTTTCATTCTAATTGGAATAAAATACATCAGCGCAGTGATTTTTCTATTCATTATTGGAAAAATTGAAAAAGATAATAGCCCTAAAATCCCTCCCCACGCTAAACCAATATAAAGAATATCCCCTATTTCTAAATTATAAGCAGGGACTAAAGATAACCTCAATAAAATGTAGAACAAAGCAGTAAATAAGCAACATACGACATACAGTTTTATTAGAAATCCCGTGCCAAAACTTCGTTCAATATTTCTAACCATGAAATACAAAATGAACAGCATAATAAACAAGAAAAATAACCCGAAGAACCCACCAGAGGATACAAATAATCCTGTTAAGAATGTATAGAACGCATACTTTTTTAATAACCCATATAAACTCAAATAAATATATTCGGGTATCTCAGAAATAAAGAATAAAGAAGTAATCGAAAATAGAATGATCAATAAAAATAGAATTTTAGTCCCCTGATCCTGAGACTTTATCGTACGTTGTCTTTTATAACTTCGGAGTTCTCTCTCTCTTTGCCTTTCATCCCTCTTTAAAATTTTCTTCAGTGCTTTAGGTTCTTTTTCTAAATATGCACGAGATGGCGGTTTCTCGACAACTACATCTTGATAACGCCGGCGCGTTTTTCTCGGAGTGGTGGGGACAACTGGTACGTGTTTTAACTCGAATGAACATTCGTGATTTTCTGGCAACCGATGTTTTTTGCAAAAGGTTCCACCACAATATTTACATTTAAAAGGTAAATAGCTTATTTGTCCACCGCAGAATTCGCAATATGTCACGCTGAATCACTAAATAGTGAAACTATTTATTTCTACACCTTATTTAAATTAATAAATAAATTCAAAAGCATAATTATTTAAAATAATTATCCTTCATAACTTTTACTTTCACATTATATTAATTACTTTTATTCAAATTTCTCTCAGGACTTTGACAATTTACCAAGTATATAAAAAAAATCCTTTAATATTTACAAATGCTTTTCTGTTGATTTTAATAGTAAAGATTAGAGTCAACTGGTGCGTAAATGAACATATAAGATATCACCAATAATCCCAATAAGGAAATAGCTAAGATTAAATACACCCATTTATTCCATTTCCAAATGTTTTGCCCATCTAAGATTCCAATCGGGATCATGTTAAACATTCCCAGCATGTAATTTAAATTCGCAGCAAACCCTAAAAATAGGTTGAGTGGAAAAAGTTTAGCAGGAATTACAAAAGATACCATGAAAAGGATAGTACCATATATCAGATTCACCGAAGGTCCCGCAGCTTTGCATAAGCCTGTGCTTCTATCTATTTTTTTCAAACCTAAAACCACAACGGCTCCGGGTAAAGCCAATGTGGGCAGTGTTAATCCTTTTGAAGTTAATGAAACAAGACCAAGAAAAATGCTAAAGACTGTTAGAATCATTCCATAAGTTAATAGTCTGAATTTTGTTTGAAGTTTAAAATGCACAGCCACTTGCCTATGTCCCAACTCGTGAAAAAGGAAAGCTGTGGCATAAAAGCCTGCTAACATAAAAATACCCCATGTATATTCGCTATTGATTAAATCTGGGTAGAAGTTTAAAATACCAATTAAAAATATGAGTGAAACACCAATTAAGAAATGTAATAACTCTGATTTATGAGATAGTAATATTCCCTTGAATTGAATACCAGAATCGGGATCAAATGCATTTTCAGGAACCTGTGCTTCTTGACGATACCAAGTATAGGTCCCGTCTGTTGTTCCCCGCATCACACCTGGTGTTAATTGTTGCTGATAATGGGATTCTTGTGGAATTGGTGAAACTTGTGGTGCCTCGGCATGAATTGATGTGGAGGGGTGAAATTGCTGCAGGTGTTGGCTTTCCTTTACAATATTACACTCATGATCTACTGGCGCTTCATGCAATGAACAATAATTTTGACCACAATCGCTACAATAAAAAAGCTCTCCAGTGATTTCTTGCCCACAATGATAACATTTTACCATTCTTTTTACCTTATAACTTGATTTATTTTGAATGAAATATAATTTAATTAATTATAAAATTAAAGATATAAAACTTTATTTAGAAAATTCATGCTATTTTCCTCTAGAAGGTTATTATATCATTTTCTCAAAACTTATTAATATGAAAATCAGTAAATGATATAAAGAATAAGGATATTAATTTATTACATCAACACATTTGCAAGTGCGTTTTATGAGTGAAGAAGAAGAAGAATTATCTTTAGAAAATGAACGTAAAAAATTAAAGGAATTAGGCGTTGATAGTACTTGGAATATCCTATCATCTGGGGAAAAAAAAAAGAAAGAACCAGAAAAAAAGAAAGCTTTTAGGGGATTTAAATAGTTTTTTAAAAAAGCACTCATTTTAGATAAAAATATTTGTTGAGGATTGGTTATTTGATGAAATCAAGTCCCAAAAAATTTAATTTCTAAAGAATATACTATAGTACAATAGATTAGATTTAAACTATTACCAAAAAATTTAGGAAGGAAGATAGAATGGGTCGTAAAGTTTATTGTCCTACTTGTGAACGCGAAGTTAATCTGCGACGTAAGAATTTCGACCCTGTATATCACGAAGTTTTGTGTTTTATGGTAATTCTGACCTTAGGACTCGGATTTCTCGTCTTTTTTATTCTGAAATATTCAAAAAAACCTAATACATGTCCCAATTGTGAATCTGTTTTTGATTTAAAAAAAATTTCCCCCAAAAAAGATTAATATCAATCCAGATTATCGGTCTAAACGCAAATTTACACTGCCTTAGTTTTCATTTTTTTATTGCATCTAGGGCAGGTTTTATCATCATCAGTGAGTTGTTTTTTCATAATTATTTTTTGATATTTACATTTAGCATCTGGACAAATCAACATATATTTTGTAAACTTAATTGATTGTTTTTCACTCTTTTTAGTTTGAGTGACTGATTCTTTCTTTTTCTTTGATTTTTTCTCTACATCTTCCGGCTTAAGCCACTTGTCTAAACCCACTCGTTTTCACGTTAGAAATTTATTGTTTTATTATTAAGAAGACTTAAGATATGCAAATGTATAATTACATCTAAAATTTAAAACCTAATAAATAAAAAAAGAGAAAAAAATAAAAATTTGTGTCTCGACGATTAATTACTAAAATACTTGAACCTTGCCTGCGATAAGTCTTTTTCTTAAATCAAGAAAACTTTCCTTGCTAAGTTTTTCAGCCAATATTTCTTCTGCTATTTTCTTTACTGAATCAAAATTTACATTATCAGCAGGAATTAATTCGATTGAATTAACCCAGGGGTCAGTTATAGGTCGTCCAATTTGAGATAACAGTTTAACATGTGCTTCTATAATATCTCCTTGGCCTCTCTTTATAATTTCTCTCGCCATTTCTGTTCCAAGTACATTATATAATTTACCTACGTGATTAATAGGATTTTTTCCACAAACAGCTTCTAAACTCATTGGTCTACAAGGAGTTATAAGTCCATTTGCCCTATTGCCGCGTCCTACTTCTCCATCATCACCAGCTTCCGCAGATGTGCCAGTTATAGTTAAATACACGATTCCTTTTTCTATATTATCAGCTACATTTACTTGGCATGATACGTCTCGTTCTGGGATGATATCTGCTGCTAAATCTAAAACTGCTTCTTTGATTTGATTAGTATAACTAACGTATTCACTAGCATCGTTAATATATTTGCTAATCATTGCTGCTGCAACAGTAATTCCGACTTCGTTTTCAGTCCTTTCTACCATAACTTTCACGTCTTCCCCTGAAGCCTTACATTTGTCCTTGAATTTATCCGAATTAATCAATCTTTCGGTTTCTAAAGCTATCTTTTCAACATCCGAATAAGGAGCATATCCTACTCCAAAACTGGTATCATTAGCTAGTGGAACTTCTTCAGAATGATGAGACTCATCAAAAACTCCTGTCAAATCGATTGATCCTGGGCGAACAGCATAATCAAACTGGATATCTTTGTTTATATCAAGGTTTCTAAAAATACTGGAAAGTACTTTACGCTGAGTTTCTATACAAATAGTTGGAATTGGGATATATTCAAGTTTATTTGTACCATCGCTGCATTCTATAAGAATCTGATTTATTGCTCGCCCAACAATCAAAAAATATTGTGGTTGTATAATTTGACCTCCACCATATTCTGGTCTCGCGGTACCTCCGACGAGAGCAGCCTTATCGACATTATGGTGGTATACTCGGTCAAAATTTTCGAGATAATAAATACACAAAGCTCTGGAGCAAGCATCAGCAACAGCATCGCAAACAGTATCAGGGTGTCCAATCCCCTTCCTTTCACAGAGTTCTGGGAATTCACTTTGTTCTATTGGTAAAAAATTGGCTTTCGTAATTTTTAACATTTCATTTAACCATCTTCCTAATTATCTTTTTAAATTAATTATCAGTTAAAATCATTATTAAATGAAATATGCATTGAATGCATCTCATGTTCATTCTTAATTAATAATTTTTATAAATATTTTAGTATTATAATATGCATAAGAAGCATAAATAAAATCTTTAAAATATGGACACACCCCCCCATTTAATAGAAATAAAACGCCTAAGGAAAAGGCTAAACATAAGTCAAAAAGAATTGGGAGAAAAAGTAAATATTCCGCAATCCACGATTTCTAGAATTGAGACTGGAACTATTGACCCCCCATATTCTAAAATCCAAAGGATTTTTGAATATTTAGAGAATGAACGCATATCTCGAAATAAATCAAAAAAATATGCTGAGGACATTATGACCAGAAAAATTATATCCATTAGTTCTTACTCAACTATAAGAGAAGCAGTAGATCTAATGAATAAATATGAAATTTCCCAGCTACCAATACTAGAAAATCAACAAAACATGGGAAGCTTAACTTCTAAAAAACTCCAGAAAGAAATAACTAAAAATCCAAAACTCATTAATATTGACGTGTCTCTCATAAAAGAATTACCCTTTCCCGAAGTAGATAAAAAATGGAATGTTACTGATATTTCTAACTTATTAATAAAATATCCAGCTGTTTTGGTAAAAAGCAATTATGAATATGTAGGAATTATTACAGATTCTGATTTACTCAAATTAACGAGTAAATAATTACAAAATCGATTAAGAAAAGCGTGATGGTTTCCATCATATTTCGATATAATTGTAATATTAAATTATATAAACTAGGAAAAAATAATTTTTTATAATATATTGCCTTTTTAAGAATTGGATTTGATGATTGAAAAGATCCTCCAAAGAATAGATGCTTTATTGAAAAGAGCTCATTGCGAGACATTATCATTAGGAAACTTTGCAAGAAAAAAAGTTAAATTTTGTTTTGATCTCTTAGTAAAAAAGGATAATTTGATCTTAAGCGTTAAAATTTTTTCTAATATTGATAATATACAACCCGATATAATTCATGACATCAAATCCTTATCCTTAATATTAAAATCAAAGCCGTTATTAATCGGAATTAGGAATCGATATCAGAAACTAGAAGATAACACGATATACATAAGAGATGGTTTGCCCTTCATCACATTAAATACATTTGAGAATATTCTAACAAATAATATGTTTCCATATGTTTTAGCGAGAAGGGGTGGTGGTGTAATCTTTTTAGATGGACATCTGATGAAAACGTTAAGAGAAAAACACTCTATAACGAGGAAAGAATTGTCAGAAAGATTAGGAGTTGCTAAAAGGACTATTTCTGCTTATGAAAATGAAAGTATGCGACCTTCAGAGAAAATGGCCGAAGAAATTTCAAATATATTAGAGAATTGCGAGATTTTCAAAAGAATTAATGTTTTTGAATGGAAAGTCAAATATAATAAGGAAAAAATACAAATCCTCGAAGAAAACGAGTTGAACGAATTTGAGTCTCACGTGAAATCCATAATAGATGATATTGGAATTTCTTCATATTGGTACAATAAAGGATCAATGCCTTTCAAATTATCCATGTTTTCTTCGATTGATGAAGTTGAGAAACAGGGATTTTATCCCCTGTTTTCTGCCATATCAGAAGACCAAGGTAAAATGAATGAGCTTAATTTTAAATGCTTAAAGATGTTTAATGACTTGTTCCATAAGACAGCCCTTTTTATCATAAGCAATGATGTAAGAGTTCCAGATGTTTTAAAAAATGAAGATATTCCAATTGTTAAAATAAAAAGTTTAGAAGAAGTAAATGACGAAGAAGAATTCATTGAACTCATCCAAGATTCTTAAGGAGAAATCAGAAATAATTTGTGGTATAGACGAGGCTGGTAGAATATAATTCAAATCGAATTAAATGCAAAAAGGCTCAGTCTTAGGCCCCATGGTTTTATGTGGTGTCTGTTTTCTTAGCTCCAAATTAGATTTTTTAGCTGAAATTGGAGTAAAAGATTCAAAAAAGCTTTCGGCTAATAAGCGTGGTCAATTAGCTAAAATAATCAAAGAAAAATGTCATTCATACAAGATCGTGGTAATTGATTCTTATGAGATTGATCAGAGAGAAGAGAAACGCATTACAATGAATAGACTTGAAGAACTAAAAATGACTGGAATTATAAATGAATTAAAACCAGATATAATATATATCGACGCTGTCGACGTTAATGAAGAAAGATTCAAAAATTCGATCCTTAAATTATTAGATTTTAAACCCAAAAAGATTATTTCAAAGCATAAAGCAGATGATATTTATCCCATAGTTTCTGCGGGATCAATTATTGCTAAAGAGAAAAGGGACTCTTTAATTGAAGAACTCAAGGAAAAATATGGAAATATTGGTTCTGGATATCCTTCTGATGTGAGAACAATCGAATTCTTGCGAAATTGGATAAAAAAATATAAAAAACCGCCTCATTTTGCCAGGAAATCTTGGGAAACAACAAAAACTATTTTAAACGAAGAATTGACCAATAGAAAAATAACTGATTTCTTCTAAGATTTTTTTCTTTTTACTATTAGAATAATGTGATTAGCTGCGTATCTATGTATGTTTACACCTTCTATAATAGCATAACCTGCCTTTTCAATTACGCTTTTCTCTTGAGCATAAATTTTTTCAGATTTTTGAACGCTATCTATGGATTGAGACTTAATAGCAAGAATTAATATGCCTCCTTCTCTTAAATAGTAATTACAGTTTATTTTTGCAATCTCTGCTTGATTTGGTTGAGCAACATCTTGGTAAATCAAATCCATACTAGTAAATATCGACTTTGCATAAGTTTCTGGGTATCGAACATCGCCCAGTATTGGAATGATATTTTTTCTATTTGATGTGTTTTGAATTAACTGTCTGATACTTCTTTCCGAGAATTCTACTCCATATATTACTCCAGATTCTACAATATCAGAAAGATGAGAAATAGTAGTTCCAGAAGAAGCTCCTAAATATAGGCATTTCAAATTCTCAGATAAAAAATTACTAATAGGATTTTCCAGTATTAAAGCAGCCAATTTACTTCTGTAAGGATCCCATTCCCTATATTCAATCCCCTTATAATCTACTACTCTCTCACCATATACTCTTGTTCCAATATCCAAATTTTTAGTATATAGTTTTAATTTTTCTAAGGGACCGGAAGCAAATACATTATAAAATTTGGGGTGATTCCTAATCTCAATTTCTCTCATTATTTAAAAATTACCTCATTATCTTTTTTTTGACTTCTTTTTCTTAGGTTTAGTTGAATCTACTTTTTTAGGCGGATTAGGATACTTTTCTTCGATCTCCTCTATTTTATGCTTTATATCTTTTGATAACTCATTGCCAACAAATTCACCGGAAAAAAAATCAATTTTTGCTGAAAGTCCGATCTTCCCAGCAACAACACGCGCTATCTTACCCCGGTGCCAAGCTTTGGCACCCCTTATTTGATTCCATTGAAATATTAAACCGTGTTTTGGTCTTTTTTCGCCTGTTCTTAGAAATCGATATAATGCTTTTTCCGCCCCTAATAATTGAATTCTAGATGCTGGCATGTAAGCTAATTTTTTTAAACCTCCCGCTTTAGCTATTAGTTTAGCCCCGATTAAAAAGCCAATTACAGTCTTAAGATTTGGAGCTATTTTCTCTATTAGTTCTTCTAAATAATTCTCCAGTTCTTGTCTATAGGAATCTAAAGAAATGATCTGATTAGCATAATCCTGAATTATTTTGAGATCAAAATCTGCACCCATCGACTCTAAAGCGTGTTTTTGTAAATCCTTGATTTTATATTCCTTTAAATCAAATCTATTTTTTATATTTTCAAATGTGTATTTATCCCTATAACCCAAAATTGAAATTAATCTTGCCATGAGAATATTATCCTCGATAAGTTTATCAGTTAACTCAGGGAAGTGCAAACCATACCATTCTCTTAAATGGCTTGAAAAAAGACTTATGGATTTTTTAATTACATCTAAAACAGATGTGATTTGAATTATCATATTATCACTATGCCCACTAGCTTGACTAACTTTTTTTCTTGTTAATTCTACACTTATTTCCTTATAGTGAGCAAGAATATCTTCTTGAGACTTATTGATCCCAATTTTTTTTAGTTGTTCTTCCAAATTTAAACGAAAATTCTTAATTTCTATTGAATTGCTTTCTAAAACAGTATAATATCCAAATTCTTGTGAAGTTAATGATTTTAATCTTTTATTATCAAAAATAAATTCATTAAACCCGGAATTCTTTAATTCTAATAGAAAACCTTCATATTCTTCCTGAATGACATCATTTTCTATGTCGTCATAGAATTTGATGATTTTCTGTTTATTGCCGTTAAAGTCAATGAAACTTAGAATATTCCCGGTTTCATCAAAGGCAAAAATTCCAAATAAAGTTTCTGCTATGTAAGATTTCATATTGGTATGTCAATACAGAGTTATTTTTTCTTCATTAATAATTATTATAAAAGTATAATCATTATTTTCTTTTAAAAAATGCTAGAAATCA
>CAYZTE010000072.1:0-9691 GCA_964481225.1 uncultured archaeon
ATATCTTTGATTTACTTAGTTCTTGAGAATTCATCTTCTAAATAATTCAATCAAAAATTATTATTAATGATTATGGTATTTTCTAACTTGTTTTAATATTAAATTACAAATCTTTTCTGTTGGAGAGGAGCGGCATTTCCAGTTAGAGAATTCTGGGAAAGATCCTGGGTCAACAACATACAATTCATTACTAATGTGTTCTCTCACAATATCTAAATGGCCAAATAAAGCTTGATCATTGAAGTAATTTTTCCATTTCTTAACTAATTTCTTAATATCATTTGGAGTTTCTATTTTTACCATGTCAGCATGCTCGTTAGATAAAGGAGCTTTGATTAAGGTGCAAATATCGTTATCTATGAAATATACATTATAGTGTACACCTTCAATATACTTTTCTAAATACAATATATTGTTAGTCTCATTATTTAAATCTTCAATTGATTCAATAATTCTGACACCCCTACTTCCAGAACCCATGATAGGTTTTAAAACTAGGGGTAACTCATTTGATTGAAGTTGATCTTTAAAATTTTCTGGAGTACCCAAATAAAAATCAGGAACAGATAAACCAACATTTTTAAGTAAAAAATGAGATTCGATTCGATTTTTCTGCCTAAAAGAAATATGAGGATCTGGAATAACAGGAATATTATTCGCTTTTATATAATAACCAGCATAAAGAAAAAAAAGTGATTTTGATTTTAAAATATAAAAATCTTTCTTTAAGAGAGATTCATTTATTACAAGGTTTTCCATTGTAAAAATAGTAACATTAAAACCTTTATTTTCAAAAAAATTCTTTATTTTACTTGTCATCATTGTTATTCTCTTTGATAAAATACCAATGTTCATTTTCTTTTCTACCTCTACTCTCTTGCTTGTTCTAATAGAAAATCAGCAACAATTTTATGGCCATTTTTTACATAGTTAAAATTTGGAGTACAGTTAATATCAGTCAAAAAAAATTGATCATCACTGGATTTTAGAAAATCAAGAGAGGTTATCTTTAAATCCATTACTTCCATTGCTTTAAGACAATATTCCTTTAGTTCCGTGATTTCTTTTATTTCTTGTCTAGATTCCATTTTATTAGGATTAACTAATATTGGCAACTGTTTATAGAAATATACATTTTCTCCAATGCCATAAACCTTGTACTCCCATTTACTTTTAACAAATTTTTGATAGTATAGATAATTATATTTAATTTGTTTTCCATCAACTTCATCTAATGCTCTTCTATCTGCTACTTTTAAATGGTTATTCTGTTGACTAATAATGGGATCAAATTTATAATTTCTCTGATCAACGATGTTTTTTATAATAAAATCATTAAATGGAGGTAAATATCCTTCTGGGTTTAAAGAAAAATCCGGTACTGGAATACCTGCTTTTCTTAAATAAGTACTGTTTAGGAACCGATTAACTGCTAGCCAAATTGCCTTATAAGAATTTATTACTGGAATTGAAGTTTGTTCTTCAATTAACTTTACTAAGCCTAAAATTAGTGTACGCTTTCCTTTAACGAAGAATATATCCTCATTAAAATTTAATTCAGAACTCTTTAAAAGATACGATTCTTCAATATAAAGATTAACTTTTGCTATGGATTTTAAATATTCTAAGAAATCTGTTACTTTATAGCTTAAATGATAATTATCAATAATAATTCCTATTTCTTTCAACTTTTACCCTAAGAGCCTGATATCAATTAAATAAATAATATAGATCTAATATAAATCAAATTAATATAGATTCTGAAACTTTTTTTCATTTTTGTTTATTATCAATTATACTAAAATAGATTTAAAAAATGATATTAAAATCTTAATACAGAATCATTATATTTATATACCATTATTACCATAAATTATCAAAATAAATAGGGTTTTTTGGGTGTCAAATAAGCTTAGTAGAATCTACATAGGCTCTATTTGCAATCGTGATCTTAAAGTTTTCGAAAAAATCAAAAAGTTCTGTTCTCAAAACTATAATATTTCTATAATCAATTTATTAAAGAAAGGATCTAACTCCTTTAATATAAAATACTTCAAAAAACAATTGATCAAATACCCTCTCTCATTTATTATTGTCAAATTATTATCTGATGAAACAAATCAAGAAATCTACAGAACGATTCGTGAGACTACTCCTTATATTCCTCGTTTAAATAGCTTAATAGCTGTTAACGTATGTGAAAGTAGGAGTGAAACTTTTAAATTCATCGAAGGTAAATGTAAGAAATTAAACATACCTCAAACTTATTATACTATTGAAAAAGCTCATGAAGCCTGTAGTAATGGAATCAATATAATTATTAAAGTAGATAAACATAATATTCCAAATTTACCTAAAAATGATAGAATTGTTGGAGTTGCTAAAAATCCAGAACAATTTAAAGAATTGATAAAAAACTTTAATGAAAAAGAGTTATTTTTCCAGGAATACTTAGGAAAATATGATATAATGTACAAAGTATATATTATTGGACGCTGGGTTGTGTCAATAACTTCACATAATCGCTTATATCAGAAAGAAAACTTATCTCCATTGGAATTAATGCACATACGTGTTCCTATAGATAAACAATTAAAAAGACGAATTTTAAGATTCGGAAGAAAAATAGGTATGCCGATTTTTGGATTAGATTACATTCTCACTAAAGATGGAACACCATATATAGTAGATATTAATGATTTTCCAAGTTTTAGGCGTGTCCCAGAAGCTGTTAGTTTAATTTCAGATTATATTTATAATAATTTGATATTACAAAGACAATTATTCAAAACTCCTGTTAAAGTTTAGGGTTAAAAAAACCAAAACAATTTACAATGAGTTTATCTTTCTCTTTTATCTTCAATAAACTCGATTAGCCGCTCTTTGGCTATATAATCCTCTAATTGTTCAGGAGGATGTTTTGCAAAAAAGGAACATGCTGAACATAATACACCTCCAATATTTCTATCCCTTGCGATTTTGCTAACTCTAATGCAGTCTGCAATGATTCCGGCAGAATTATTTCCATCTTCTACAAACATCGTAATATCTATTCTCACAGGAGCACCTCCGAATATTCTACCTTCAAGACGCATATATGCTTCTTTTTGATTCTTCAAAAAAGGAATGTAATCAACAGCGGAGATTTGGCAATCAACAGTGTTTTTATTTTGAAGATTAGCAATAACAGCTTCTGTCTTTGATTGACGTTTTCCTTGTTCATATCTCAATTCTCCATTAGGCATTGGAGTTAATAAATTACAAAAATCGCTAGATCCCCCCCAATCCAGTTGTATTGTTCTATCTAAAATTGCTCCCCGCATTGGAAAAAGATTTGCTAATGTTCTGTGAACTATCGTGGCTCCAATTTGAGACTTTATATCATCTCCTATTAGTGATAAGTTTAATTCCTCAGCTTTTTTAACTACTTCAGGATCTTTTACGACACGTGAAGGCATACCATTTATTACACACGCTCCCGCTTCAAGGGCGGCCATTGCATAATAGTTTACTGCCTTATGTGCTCCCGTTGGAAGAAGTATTACCGCGACGTCAACCTTTCGATCTTTCATTTCTTTAACAACATCAACAGATTTTTGTTCTTCAGAAACAGAAACAATATTTTTAATATTACTGTCCAAACCATCCATTATAGGTCCTTTTAATATAGGTGCATCTAAAAAACTAGGCTGATATAATTCCATATTACAATTTGGTTTTGTAAAAATAGCCTCACTCATATCTTTACCTACTTTATTCGAGTTTACTTCAAAACCAAGTACAAAATATATATCAGTGGCACTATATTCTTTTATTTCTGGCAATAATCCTATAATTTTTTCTGGATTTTTCTTGTAATTCTGAATTCCTTGAACAAGCGCCGAGGCTACATCACCGATGCCTATGAGACATGTATTAATTTTATTCGCCATGATATTCTTAATATTAAATTATAATATTTAAATCATTTTATACTAGAGAATTGCCCAATTAGGTTTTAATTAAATTTACATATGTTTATTTATTAAATCTTAGCAATATTTAGAAGTTATATTATATTTAAATATTTAAAAAATGGTAAAGAAATTAGTATTCTCAGTTGTTAAAGATCATGAAACTTTTAGAAAAGTAATACAAAAATTACAAGAAGAAAAAAGAATAAATTTAATTTTACATGATCCAACTGATGATTTCTTAGATCTGGAGAAAATCTCAAATTTATTTAGGGATATTGATTTATTAGTCGTAAAAATAAGGTCTGAATGTTCAATAGATTTACTTCATTATGCTAAACTACACAATATCTCTACTTTACATGATATTGATACTGTCTTAATGTGTAAAAATAAAGTTGCTCTGGATTGTGCTATAAGAAAAGTATTGCGAGATAATTCAGAAATTCTAAATAAATTTTCAATTCCTAAATCATGGACACATTCACTTACGGATATTAATAGATTTAAAATTTGGGCATCAAATAAATTACCTATTGTAATCAAAAGTCACTATCAACATGATAAATATAATCGATTCAACTTTTTAGTGCAGGAAATAGAAGAGATAAAGAAATTTTGTGAAAATTATGAACAATTCTTATATTATGATGTATACATTCAAGAGTTTATTGAATGTGATGGAATGGAATATAAGGTTTATGTTGTTGGAGACAAAATATTTGGAATTAAACGAGAAAATCCAATTTATCTATATTTAAGAGAAAAACCAGAATTTATTGATGCAGATAAGCTTGAAAGAGAGCAATTTGAAATAGATAATGATATTAAGATTTTAGTGGAAAATTTGGCAAAAGGATTAAATTTAAAGCTTTTTGGACTTGATTTAATTAAACCATTAAATCAAGATAAGTGGTACATTATCGATTTAAATGACCTTCCAAGTTATAAAGGGATTAAGGATGTAGAAAATACAATAGTAATGTATATAAAGAATTATATAATGAATTTTCAAAAAAATTAGACTATAAATATAAAAGGTAAGATTATAGCATAAGCTATTATTCCATATGATATACAAAAATAGCCAAAACTAATCCTTTGAGCAACGCGGATTAAAAATTCTATTGTTACGTATCCTACTAGAAAGCTAATTAAGGTGGTGTTAACAATTAGAATGGGGCTGAGCGTTTCGAGAGTTGAACCTGCTCCAAAAATAATATCAACTACAATTGAAGCAATAGCAACAGGCACAGACATTAAAAAACTTAATCGCAATGCATCATCTTGATCATATTTTTCTAAAAGAATAGCAGAAACAGTAACTCCAGAACGGGAAACACCGGGTAAAATTGAAAATCCTTGAATAAGCCCAGATAAGAAACTATCTTTAGGAATATAATCTTTTGGAACATCTTCTATAGTATTTTTTCCATACATTTTTTTTGTTTTAAGTAAAATAATACCAGTAATAATCAGCAATCCTGAAATAATAAGAGTGATAATGTCTCCTTGTAAGGCTGTAAATGCTTCTGAAATCAGAATTTTAAATATAAAATAGAATGGTAAAGCCGTAATTCCAGTGCCTAGCGTTGCATATATTAACCAATTTCTTTTTCTTACATCAATTTCGTCCACATTATAGGTTTTAGGAATAAAACTTTTAGAGATCTTAACAAAATCAGTTTTAAACTTTAATAGCACTGCTAAGGTTGTTCCTAAGTGTAGCCATATGGCAAGACTAAATGCTTCTTCAGGAGAAATGCCAAAAAGATTAGTGCTCATGATCATAGTTTGACCAGATGAGGATATTGGAAGCCATTCGAAGAGTCCTTGGAGGATCGCGATAATTATATACTCAAACATGATTTAAAACTCATATTTATTTAAACCTTTCATTAGACAATCAATAATTTCATCACGAGCTTTTCTGAATCCTTCCAGTTCTTTCATCGAAGGATCCGCAATATCTCCTTGTTCTCCAGCAAATTTTTTTATTGTCATGATAGTTTTATTATTTATGTTAAAAAACCTAAATATTTCATCTTCATGCTTATTTGTTAATGTAAGAATAAGGTCTGCTTCCTCTATTAATCTGGGATGCTTTTTCAAATCAGACGATAAAGCACTTTCTGATAATTTAATCCCTACTTCTTCCATGGCTAGTCTTGCATCCATCGAAATTATCATTCCATCTCTAGCATGAGAAGAAATACCACCTGATTTAACCTTAACATCTAAATTTAACTTTAAGAAGAAGTCCCTTAGAAATCCTTCAGCCATGCGGCTTCTCGCCGTGTTAACAGAACAGACAATTAAAACCGATCTATATGGAAATTTATCCATTATATGAATGAAAAGAAAGAAGTAAAAAAATTGTTATTATTTAAAACTCTCTTTATTTGCAAATTTTATACCTTTTTTCGCTAAATTTTTTAAAGCCATTTTCACATTTCCCTCTGGCAGATCAACCCCTCTCGTCAAATCAGCTATGAAATGAACATCATAACCAAAATCAACTCCATCCATAGCTGTAAAATAACAACAATAATCTAATGCCAATCCACATACAAAAATTCGCTTGATATTAGATAAATTTAAATATTCTCTCAAACCAGTTTCAGTTTTCTTGTCATTATCTTGGAAACCTGAATAGCTATCAACATTAGGGTTCATGCCCTTTTGGATTATTTTATCTGCTAAATCTACTTTTAAATCATTATGAAATTGAGCTCCTTGAGTACCTTGAACGCAATGATCTGGCCATAAAACTGGGCCTATAGCTCCATCTTCAGACATAAATTCATCACCAGGATTTTTTCCAGGATGATTACTTGCGAAAGATAAATGACTCTGAGGATGCCAATCTTGCGTTAAAACGATTAACGCATTGTTTTTTTTAAATAATTCAGCAGTTTCATTAATTCCATCTATAATTAAATATCCTTCTTTAACTGGCAATGATCCTTCAGGAATGAAATCATTTTGCATATCTACAATTATTAGTCCATCATTCTCGTTTATTTCGATATATTTTTCATATTCCAATTGTTCCATAACACTTATCAATTTTATACATTATATTTTAATTAGATTTTTTCATGCAGTATGTAGCTTGAGTTAAAAAGATACCAAAATAGAATGGAAAAAATTATAACCCACTCAAAGATAGGAAGGATTAAATAAACTATGCGTCCAAAGCCATAACATACATCTGCATAAAAATTACAGAAATTAGTAATGAAGAATGGTATTAAATAACAGGCAAATATCTCTCCTATGACAAGGCTCACATTTGAAGCTAATTTTGAAAATCTTGGATTTTTTAACATCGCAGTGCTAAAAAGTAAACAAAAAATTGCCCCTCCTATCCAAGAAAGCAAAGCAAATAAACCATGCAACGAACTAATGAATGGATTAACACCTGAAAAAGTTCCTGTGAGAATAGCAGAAACAGAAGAGAAAATTCCAGTAATAATAGCAAGTTTTCTCAAATTTTCATTTACGTTTTCATCTTTCAAAGCTCTCCCAAGGAATATAATAAAAGGAATTGAAATTAATGATGAAATTATAAGTCCCCCTCTTAAAAACATCCCACCGGAATGGTGGCCTAAAACACTTATCGATTTCTCATGCATCACATATTCCGGGGAAAGAAGTAGCGCGAGGATATCGCCTGTTAATCCTATAATAAAAGTTAACAATCCAAAAATATATCCAGGCACTTTATTAAAAAGATTGTCAAAGAATTCATTTATCCTTTTCATATTAGTCTGTCTAATTTTTATATTTTAAAAAAAGTTTTCAAAATAAATTAGAAAATAGATAGATTAAGTAAATCTTTTTCATTAAATTAAATTTTTCTCAAAATTAAGTAAATTGAAAAAGTGAAATACCAAATTATTATAGCAATAGTATTTATCCACTCCAGAGTAGGTAAAACAGAAATTAATATGCGTAAAGAAGGTAAGAACGCTAAGATAAAAATGATCAGAAGTAAAGTTAGGGTAAAGGACGCAAAAAATCCAAAAAGAGAAAGTGATTTGGAATACTTCGGATCTTTTAACATTAAAATATTAAAAAGTGTGATGTAGAATAGTCCAGATAACCAACTAATGAAAGCAGAAACACCATGTATTAAGGCTATTATGGGATTAGAACCACAAAAAATTCCCAAATTTATAAAACTCACACATGAAATAATTGCAATAAAAAATGTTCCTTTTCTAAGCTTCTCGCTAACATAATTATTATTAAAAGTTCTACTTAGATATATAACAAATAGAATAGCAAAAATCCCCGAAAGTATTGTTCCAACATGAAAAAACAATCCTCCTGTGCCTTTACATAATGAACTTACTGCTCTCTTCGTAAAATCATATTCTATGAAAGGGAAAAAGATATATGCTAAAATATCCCCCATAATTCCAAATGTGATTGATAATATTCCATACACTCCACCCGATATGAATTGTTGAAATTTATCAATAAAAGTAACTGGTTTTTCCATATCCACTCATCATGAAAATGTTTGTAGAGTTTGTTTTATAATTTGAGATGTTAATAAAAAACGCTCTATTCTTGATTTGAAAATTTACTTATAATATAAAAAAAGAAATAACTTTTAAAGCTTCCAATAAAGGGTAGGAAAAAAACAGAGTTTCCATTAAATTGGTTCATATAGATTTTGGTAACTTAATTGTAAAAGTTGATCCTTTATTTCTTCCTTTAGATTCTACTAAAATTTTACCATTATGGAGCTCCACAATTTCTTTAGAAATATATAATCCAAGTCCCGAGCCTTCAATATCAAGATCTAATCCTTTTCCGTATCTCTCTATTTTACCAAATTTTTGAAATAAATTCTCTTTTTCTTACGTTGTTAATCCAATACCAGTATCTTTTATAGAAATTTCAATCCAATTATCATTTTCAATTAAATTAATATATATGTTGCCTTTAGGAGGAGTAAATTTTATTGCATTGGATAGAAGATTAATGAATACTTGTTCAATTCTAATTTTATCAATTTCTAAAATAATCTCTTTAGGAAACTCAACTTTTACATAAATATTTCTCTTGTCAGCCCAATATTTCAAATCACTAATGCAATCGTTTATTAAATCAACAAGATTCTCCTCTCTCAGATTCAAATTCAACTTACCAGATTCTACTCTGGATACATCAAGTATGTTTTCTATTAATTGCTTTAATTTTTGGCTTCCTCTGTATATCATCTCAATAAATCCTAAAGCTTTTTCTCCAAATTGTTCTTTGAAATTAGTTAGAAGAAGCTGGGATGCTCCATATATAGAACTTAAAGGTGTTTTAAGCTCATGTGATGCTCTCATTATTAATTCACTTTTGATTTTGCTTAGTTCAATTAATTTCTTATTTTCTTCAATTATAATTTTTTCAGCTCGTTTACGTTCTGTAATATCTCTAGTAATTATCAGTACTTTTTGTTTACCATCTTTATCAATAAACATTTTTCCATTAGATTCTACAAGTATATAATGCCCAAGTTTATGTTTTATTCTTGCTTCAACCGACCCTTCACTCTGTTCAAAACCGTCTAAATATGGTTTTAGAATTTTCTCACGATCATCTGGGTGTATAAAATCTGCTCCACTTTTAGCAATTAATTCCTCAACTGAATAACCCAACAACTTTAAGAGAGGATTTTTGTTGGCATATTCAAACTGAAATTTTTCATTAAAAATTATTATTAAATCATT
>CAYZTE010000073.1:0-5734 GCA_964481225.1 uncultured archaeon
GTAGCCACAATAATTTCCTTAATCTTTCAATATCTAATACCTTATTCTTGGCAGCTATTAGATACTTTTTTATATGGAGCTAAACAGCATGGAGATATTGGTGCAAATATAGTGATATTTAATGTCAATGGTATTTTTCACTTTCAATAGCATGGCTTATTTATCGTGATAATTCTTACATAAACAATTTTTTGATTTACTCTATTGTGCCGCTTGGAATAATTGTAATTTATGAATTCTTTGTATTGTTTCTTTTTTATGATTATATTCATGTAACTCCTTTTATTGTAGATATTTACTTGCTTTGGAAGAGAAGAGAAACAATTTCCCAGAAGTATGCGTTATTCATCATTATAGTAAATGTGTCTTGGCTGCTTTCAGTTTATTTTCTAAAATTGGCTTATTATAATGAGGATTTATTAATATACTTTAGAAATGTTCTCATTTATTTAGTTTTATGGACTATTTTATCTTTCTTGTTTAGATCTAAAAAGGAAAACGAAGAAAGCATGAAAAATTTTTAATTTTCTTTACTTAATAGTTGTTTTGCAATAAGAACAAACTTCTGTTTCTTTTTCTATTGTTTCTCCACATGCAAAACAGACTATTTTATTAATTCCATATAAAATTTTTTCTTCCACTTTCTTAGGATTATAGTTAACTTTATTATCTTTTCTTTTGTTAGACATGATTTTACTTTTAATTAGATTTAAATTTAATTAAAGAAATTATGAAGAAATTTAATAAAAAATTGGAGTCCGATCTTTAAGGCTTGTTTAAGATAATAAAATTTAAGAGTTCGAAATTATTTATATATTCATACTTAGTAATAAAGATAATAACAAAATAGAGGAAGTTAATAAAGATGCCTGGTTCACATGGGTCATTAACTAAGGCTGGTAAAGTTAAAATGCAAACTCCTAAAATAGAAAGGACTGGAGTTAATGCTAAAAAGAAAAGCCCTCCAAGAATGCGATTTAGAGAATTATATAATGCCAGATTCGTTCATGGTCGTTTTGGAGGTCAGCAAGATAGTATAGGAGCTAAAAGATCCCAGTTTTCAAGAAAGTAGGATTTTCAAATCTAAAGAATTACTTCATTCATTTAATCCTATAGTTTGAAGTTGGAGTTTTAACTTCTGGCTTTGTTTTAAGTAGAATTGTGATTTTTGACGATTTTTCTTGACAAAATTATGAAAATCACTCATTAATAAATTCCAACGTATTGCTCTACGAATGTTGTTAATTTCTTTAGGGGATAGATAATTCTCTATACTGTTTAACAGATAAATTGCTTTTTTTGAATCTTTTCTATGATGAATGTAAAACTCAGACAATTCAAGCACTAAATCTATAAGAGTAATTCTGTAATTATCATCATCGAAATTGAGCCCGACAGTATTTAATCCTAATCTTAAAAGCTTTTGGGCTTGTGATAAATTTCCTTGATTTTTGAAGTGAATTGCACGGAGTAAAAAATACTTTAGTTTAACTTTAATTGAGACATTGCCAATTTGAACTGCTTTTTTAAAACAATTCTTAGCTTCAACTATTTTATTTTGTTCTAAATATATTAGCCCTATATAAATATTTGAAAGCCCTATGAATTCATCTTCAGAAATCGATGTATCTTCGTTTTCTAGAAAATTGATGATGATATTAAAATGATATAAAGCACCTCCAAAATCTTTCTTTTTAAAATACGCTCTTCCCAATTTATAGTGTATCTTTATTATGAATTCTATTGGAATTTCTCCAGATTTAGCAACACCTAGAGCATTTAGTAAATAATTGAGAGCAAGCCCTTCTTGGTTTAATAGAGTGGCAATTTTTCTTAATTTTAATAAAATCGACACGACAACCTTTTTTTGTTGATTTTTATTGAAAATTTTTAGAGCATCATTTAATATTTTAGTCGCTTCTTCAAACCGATAATTCTTTATTAATTCTTCAGCATTTGTGTAATGATTTATCGATTCAATAACTTCAAAATTAGTGGGAGGTTTGTTAAACAGGTCATTATGGATTGGAAATAGCTCCTTTGCTATAGAACTTTCATAACATAATGCAGAAAATGGGAAGTTGTTTTGTTCTTTTATAAAATTTTTACTATAATACACTAATTCTTTTCCGGGTCTAAAGCTAACTAATTCATTTTGACGTATTTCTCCTTTCTGAATTACCCCAATTATTGAATTCAAAATCATTCTAGCGAATTTAATCCATTTTTCAATAAATGCTTCTAGCTTAAAATCCGAAGAGTCATTGTATAAATCATTTAATATGTATGGAGCATAGCTATCAAATAAAGTCCTTATATAAAATTTATTAAATTCAAGATCTTTGAAATAAGTAAAATAACCCTTCTCTAAAAGGAAAAATTCGTCGAATTTTTCATCATTTGAAAAAAATATAGTTTCAGAAGTTCGAATTTTAGGTACACCATGCTTTAATTCCCAAGGCAGTTTAAAACTGGGTTCTAATCCTGCATCCTCAAGAGTTTCTATTAATTTCTTGAGTTTATCGTAAGAAAACTCTTTCAATTGTTCTCGTTTATTCATTAATGAAATTCTGATCCGATTCAGCCAAGTAGTCTCATTTTCACCTGTTATGAGCTCTGGGATAATTAAATTTAGCAAGTCCATGAGGCGTTGTTCTTTTCCTTTTATTGGAAATTCTTGTTCAAAAGATAAGGAAATAGCTAAATTTCTCAACATTTTCATAAAATAAATAATAACATTATAAGCATTCTGATTTAGGTTCCATAATTGAAAAGCTAAGGAAATTCGAAGACTTGCGATTTCAAATGGAATATTGATTCTAATTGGTAAGGTAACTGGACACTTTATTGTAAATAAAATAATTTTCTCTTTTTTTAAACTATAACGAAAGTAATTCTCAATAAGACCATTTATCTTCCAACCATTTTTCTCAATTAAATCTTGTAAACTTTTTATTTCATTGGAAGAAAATGGGCTTATTGACATATTTGATTGCTCTCACGTAATTAATAATGCTAGAAATCAAATTCTTATATATCCTTATATAACAATTAGTGATTGAAAATTTTAATTTTTGGTTAAAGCACAAATAAATATTTAATAATTAGAATTTATTTATTTAACTTGTATTTTATAGAAGATAGGGTAGAAAAATTAATGGATATCACAAAATTTAATAAAAAGCTTGGAAAAAAAATCTCGAGGGCTAATACATTGGAAAAATCCAATGACTTCGAAGGAGCCATTAGAGTTTGGCTAGAAATTTCTGAAATGACTCTAAGTTTTTCAAAAAACCCGAAATTAGATCCTACATATAGAAACATGCTTATGAAGAGAACTAAGGGTATTTTTGAACATGTGAAATCTTTAAAAATGGGAATGGCAAAAGAAGAGATACCTGTGGAAGAAATTGAACCTATTGAAGAATTAACTCAAGATGAACCTACCTCCGAAGTGGTAAAGAGTGAAGATTTAACATCCCTAAAGGTGGAATCAGAAGAACTTCAATCAAGTGAACCAGTTGATACGAGTCAAACAAAAGTTATTGAAGAATCGGAATTCAAGAACTTACCTGAGGGCTTTAAAGAAATTGAAACTTTAGAAGAGTTTAAAATAATCACTCCCCACGATGAAGATTACGTGAAAAAAACCCTTAGTAAAGTAGGGGATATGGACACCTTTAAAGTTCAAAAAGAAGAAAAACCGGAAAGTACATCAGCCCAAATGCAACAGAAGTTTGATTTTGAGCAACCAAAAGATGGAGAAAATATAATTTGTTTTGCTTGTGGTGCTTCACTTCCTCCTAATACAAAATTCTGTACAAGGTGCGGTACTAGTCTTAAATAAATATTTTTTTTGTATCTAAAAATTATAAAATTTACCAATATCTCCAAATCTAAAAACTCCAAATCTCTCAATTCTCTTACGCTGTAAGAGTTTTCAACCCATTCTTGTATCTTTAAGGCATAACTGTGTCTTATATCCTTTCATTAGCTCAAATAATCTATTTTTATATTCTGCTATTTTTATTTTAATTTGTTTTTCTTTTGGAAGTTTCAATATATTATACAAAGCATAGACAAAAAATTCGATATTTTTCAAGTTGAGCTCTGTAACAACACTTTTAACCTTTGTATGTGTAGCTTGATGATCTGGATGATGATGATTATCGCTTGGCATGACAATTCTGTTAGCATCCTTGATAATTTCTTTAGTCAATGTAATTCCTAAGTCAATCTTATTCCGTGCATCTTGATCATAGAATTTAAAGAAATGAACATTTTTATTTGGTAAGCCAAATGTTTCTGACACTATCTCAGCTTCTTTTAACTCAATCTTAGCAATTTCATCTTCATATAGGTTTATATAATCCTTAGCTTTATCCTTTAACAATTGATTCTCTTTTGTTCCCCAACTAATCAATGCCCTATTATCTGTTATATAGACTAAATGAACTTCATGTCCCTCATCCATCCATTTCATTATACTTCCCCCACAACCGAATATTTCATCATCAGGATGAGGAGCAAAAACTACGATTTTCAAAATCTATAGTTATTGTTTGATTGTAATAGTTACATCAAAAAAGGAGTCCTCTTTGTTATCAGAAATAGATATTTGTTCAATATCACATGATACTTCTGTTTTTAATACTTTAGTAAGTATTCCCTCCGTAATTCCACACATAATATAAACATGGTATACATAGTCATCAGTATCTTCTAAAAATACTGAGTTCTTAAACCTGTATGTTGCAGTTTTACCATCTTGATCTATCTTCAATATGGAAATGTCTATATTTGGTTGAAATATATCATAAGCGGAGTAGTAACTTTTAAAGCTTTCTAAATGTATTCTTGGAATGGGATGGTCTTTAATGCTTTTTAATTGTTTATAAATACTGGGGCCAAAAATAAATTTTATGTCTCTTACGGCTTCTCTTCCGATTTTTTTTGCCATTTCCTCTATATTTGGGTAAAATTTTTTTAAGTTTGATAAGAGAGCTTTATAATATGAAATTGCGGTTTCAAAAGGTATATACCTTTTTTCTATTGCAAACAACAATTTATAAGCACCAACCTTTTTGCTAAATATTTGATTTGTGCGCTCAAGGATAGAAACGTACTTAGAAACAGTATTTCTTGAAAATTTTGTAATATTCGCTATATCTGAAGCTGTTACGCCTCCTGGATTGTCCCCTATACATTCTAAAATTACAAATTCGTGATCAATAGCGTTTTTTTTGTTAACCGTAAAAATATCACACCTACTAAAGTTGATTAAATATAATCCCTTAACTTTCAAAAGAAATATTTATATATTAATTTATCAAATGACGTATAAATATGACCAATATTAGTGATCATTAATTATCAAAATTCCCTTGCTTTAACGCTCGGACTTTTTCTAAGATGAGTATAAAAGTTACTTATTCAAAATGAGGTAGATAGAAAATTATTAATTAAAATTATTAATAGAAAATAAAAATAAGGGAGCTTATTGGGATTTACGTCTTAAATTTGTTCCAGATATAACCATGCCCATCAAATAGAATAAAGATTGCAATAACCATTATTATTGAGCAGAAAACGAGTAGATCCCAACTAGTAGGATTATGACCAAATAGAGCTTTCAAATTAATAACAAAGTTTTCCATCCAATACCAGTGAAGAGGACCTCCAGGAAGAGGTTCTCCATTTAAAAGGAAATATAAGAAATCTTCAAGGGTGCTAT
>CAYZTE010000073.1:5834-9573 GCA_964481225.1 uncultured archaeon
CCAGGAAGAGGTTCTCCATTTAAAAGGAAATATAAGAAATCTTCAAGGGTGCTATATTGTAAAAGTGTTCCAGCTACAAATATATTCCAGCTCTGTCTTTTAGAGCCACCACCCAATTTCCAACCAATAGCAAGTATAAGATAAAAAAATGTCATTAATAGCCCCCAAAAAGACAAATAATACATTGTTTTATCAGGTGTAATCCCATGCAAAATATCATGCCAAATATCATCAATTGAAGAATTAACAAGAACTCCTATTGGGACAAGAATTGCAGCAAAAAGAATAGCTAATAATAGAATTCGATTTTTAACATTTTTCAGTTGAAGAAAATAGGCTGGAATTAATCCAAATAATATCAATTGTACATATAAGAAGAAGCCAGGTGCTATCCCAAGAATTATATAAAATACAATTGGTATTCCATTAGCGATCAAGAATAGAATTATGGCAATTATAAACCATTTTTTATCTGATTCTACTCTTTCACGTTCTTTATTACCCGCAAGATACATAAATACAATTAGTAATATTAGACCTAGACTTAACAAATTAATTAGCCAAACAAGTCGTATAACGATTCCTACTTCTGGATGCTCAGCTGCCCAGTCTAATTCAGCTGTTACTGTTATTACACCTATAAAAATGGCAAGGACAATTAATTTTTTTATCCAAGAATTAGAATTATTTTCAGACATTGTAAATCGTTAATTAATTTTTGTAATAAATATAATGATTATCACTAGATTATAAAATTAGATTTTGAGGTTTAAATATTATTCCATTATATCTTTTTCATTTGGAACTTAAAATTTTCCATAAATAATTTAAAATAAAATTTTTTAATTAATTCAAATTTTTTACTTAAATAAAAAATGATAAATATAGCGACCCTTGGATTAAAATTAAACAGTAAGCTATTTATAAGTGTTAGCGAAATAATTGATAAATTCGTGTTAATGAAATGATAAGAATAAAAACTAAGTTAAAAAACCAAGATTCAACCAAGTTCCCATTAGCAGGTTATGCTGGATATATTATAACTAAATTCTTCGACTCGGTTGATTCACTCTCATTTTTCTTTGATAGACTGGAAACAATAAGGTTGCGCGGTCGTATTGATAAATTAAGTATCGACAGACCAATTTATATTACTGGTCTTGCTCGTGCTGGCACAACAATCATTTTAGAAATGTTAGATAAGCATCCAGATTTAGCATCACACCGTTATAAACATTTCCTTATGCCCTATATCCCTCATTGTGGTAGTCTAATTCTAAAAAATATTAAAATTTATACAAAACCTTTTGAGCGGCTCCATAAGGATGGGATAATTGTTACACGTGAGAGTCCTGAAGCAGTAGAAGAAATATTTTGGCAAAAATTTTTTGATAATGTCCATAACGAAAATCTTTCGAATATAATTAATGGAAATGTTTCTAATCCCACTTTTGAGAAGTTTTATCGAGATCACATTCGAAAACTCTTAATAAATCAAAATTGTTATCGCTATTTAGCCAAAAATAATTATAACATTACAAGAATGGAATATTTACTTCGAATTTTTCCAAGTTCTAAATTTTTGCTAATCATTCGTAATCCAGTAGATCATATTGCTTCGTTAATTAAACAAACAAAACTTTTCGTAAAGATGGAACGAGAAAGACCTATTTTAAAAGATTGGTTGAGAATTTTGGGACATAGTGAGTTTGGTCATGGTCAAAATTGTATAAACGTAGGAAATTCAGAACTCATTCATAAAATTCGCAAATTATGGAGAGATAAAAAAGCATATGTAAAGGGTTGGGCATATTATTGGACTTCTATATATGATTTCATCGCTAATCATCTTGATGCAAACAAAAAGCTCAAAAAGGCTACACTTATTGTTAGATATGACGATTTATGCGAACATCCAGCAAAGGCGATCGATAAAATTCTCGAACATACAGAATTACCTGCACAAAAATTTGAGAAAACTAAAAAGTATTACGTTAAACATTTACATAAACCTACTTATTATACTCCGGATTTTTCCAAACAGGAGCTTGCATACATTTCTGAGGTCACAAAAGCGACAGCTGTTCGATTTGGACTAAAAGTTGTATAATGATCTAAAAATTGAAGTTTCTATTCTTTTTTGATTTCCTTATTTTTTCATATTTTTCAATAGCACGTTGTCTCCAAACTGATTTCCATTTCTTAAATCCTGATTTTACGTATTTTTCTCTCTTAAAAAAATCATAACACACCCAATTAAACAGTACAAAAAATCTCTTGGCTCCACTCTTCTTTGTTAGACTTTTCGATCTAATCCCTAGATCATTTCGAAGGTGTTTGAGTAATTTTCCCTCTACGGCATCCTGTAACTTACCTTCAACTACAGTGTCTTCATAATTTATACCTTCCTCTAAGAAATAATCTCTTACTTTATCAAAGATATTACCCCTACAGAGATGAATAACATCAGTTTCTTTTTGGAAATTTAATTCATCCAAGCCATCTTTAACTAATTCTACAGTTTCTTTTAATGGTCTTTTGTTTTTCCAATTTTCTCCTTTAAATAAATCTACTGGTATTTTACGAAATACTAATTCTCCTGTTTCTTTCCTTAAAAAACCAATGAAGGCATCTCCTACTAAATCCCCAGTTCCCGCATCATCTATTTCAATCGTCATTTTTATTTTTTAATCTTTTGTTGGTTATATAAAAGATTTAAAACATATCTAATTTTTTAAACTTAAATATCTACAAAAAATCATTGGAAATTACTTTATTCAAATCAATTTATTTCAGGTTTTTATAATATTCAAATGGTGAAGGTATGGAAATTGAGCTGTTAATGATTGGAAATGAAATTCTTATCGGAAAAACTCAAGATACCAATTCGAATTGGATGGCAAAAAGAATTACAAGATTTGGACACAAGGTTAAGAGAATAACAACTATAGGAGATAATATTGATGAAATATCAAATGTCTTAAGAGAAATTTTGTATCGCAAACCTGATATTGTTATAACATCAGGGGGAATCGGACCTACCCATGATGATTTAACACTTAAATCTATCGCAAAAGGATTGAATCGAAAATTAGAATTGAATGAGCACGCTTATAATTCGATAAAAAAAGTCTATGAGAGAGCATTTCATAAAGGACTTCTGAAGCTCGAAGGAATGACAAAAGAGAGAGAAAAAATGGCATATCTTCCTCAAGGGTCTATTCCATTACCTAATACTGTAGGCACTGCTCCTGGAGTTAAGATTAATGAAGGAAATACTATTATTTTTATTTTACCAGGCGTGCCTGCAGAGATGAAGGCTATGTTTAGAAATGTAATAACTCCTATGTTAAAAGAGGAGAAAGGTAAATTTATAGAAAAAGGATTTCTTTTCTCAGGTATTGGAGAGAGTCAGATTGCAGCTTATACGACTGAATTAGAAAAAAAATATCCTCAACTTTGGATCAAAACACATCCAAAAATAGGTTTATCAGTAGAAGTAGAGGTTTCTATAACTGCCTTTAATATAGAGAATGGAGAAGAATTAATTGATAAAGCCCTAAATGAAATAAGAGGTATTGTTATAAAACTTAATGGTAAAATAAAAGAAAGAGAATAATACTAAATTTGATGCCACCTCGCAGGTGGAATTTTCAACAAGCACCCATTTGAAATGTTTAAGCTTATATCATTAACATCTTTAAATGTTTGTAATTTCAATATTTTGAACATTTTCTGA
>CAYZTE010000074.1:0-9566 GCA_964481225.1 uncultured archaeon
ACTATTGCTAAACTTCCAGCATTCGATTTTCATCACCCAATTAAAGAGCTTAAAACAAAAGAAATTAATTTCCATGGCAACTGGTTGAATACCTTAAAAAGGCTTGAAAAAGAGAAAGCTTTACCTTCTTGTAGAAAATGTCATCTAAAGAAACAGGCGAAGTATTATAATAAATATAAAGACTTAATTGAACAAAAAAATGATTTTGAAGCAAAATTGGAAGGAATTGAAAAAAAGTTATATAATATAATATATAAGAAGGCTCCGGATAAAAAATATCGAGAGGGATACCAAATTAAATCTTGGATAAGTAAAAGAATAGTTATAGAACGATTATATAACGGAAAATGCATTGGTTGTGGTGAAAGAAATTTAGCAGCACTTCAGTTTCACCACCGTGATATAACTAAAAAAACATTTCAGAAATATGATACATTACGCTATACCACAATCGAAAAGATTGAAAAGAAGCTTATTCAAGATGATGCAGTATGTCTTTGCGGGAATTGTCATAGGATGATTGGGGCATATTACTTCGAAAAAAATCATCAAGAAATCGTTGGAACCAAATACACTCAAGAAATAACAAAATTTTACAAAGAACTAAAAAACCACATTAAAAATTTTAAATTTCCTGGGAGTATTTTGAAGCAATATCCATTCCTCAAAACTGAAAAAATCGAGATTGGATGGAAACCAAAATCCTATAAACTAAAACCTGATGAACAAGGTATTAAAGAAGAAGTGAAATCCATTAATTGGGAAGCAATTTCTCTAAATTGGAAGTTACCAACAGGTGAAATCCTAGACCCTACAAAGGAATGCTCCCGAACCAACCCACTCTATAAGCATAAAAATTGGCTTGAATACATCTATAACAATAATAAGTGGAGATTAACTGACGAAAAAATAGCACGAATAACAAATACTTCCCAAACTACTATAAATTCTTGGCGGAAGAAACTTCAAATAAAAACAAGAGATACACAGGTTAAGCAAAAGTTATTCTTCGATGGTAAAAATAAAGAATGTGGGCTCTGTCATCAAGTTAAGCCAGCCACCCAATTTACTTGGAGAAGAAAAAATGGAAAGAGTTACCCAATATCTGTATGTAAATCATGTAGCAAGGAACAAACGCCTCAAGTAAAGAAAAAAGACTCGTAAAAGAAAAAAATGGCGCCCCCGGCTATAAGAATTGCGGAATATTTCCCGCGAATATTTCCCGCAGCAAGGAAACCTTGCTTAGAATGGATCGAACATGCGACCGCCCGGTTAACTTCCGGAGGTATTTTTAAATCCCAAATACCTAAGCCGGGTGCTCTACTTTGCCTAGCACACCGAAAAGCGGAAGCTGCATCTAGCTGAGCTACGGAGGCAAGATTATGATGTTTTTTCGATATATTATTTTATTAAGTATAATATTTAGCTTTTTCTCTATTATTTAAAGAATATTTACATTAAAAAGAATAATTAAAAAAATACTCATAGACTAATCTGATTGAGCTGCATAATAAATTAGCCATTTTGCCATGGCTTGGAATGATTCATTTATATTTATATCATCTTTCGAGGAACAAAACACGCATTGATTACATTTTGCTCTTGTTGCATATTCATTTGCAACATCGTAATCTACTTCATGATTTGGAAGGTCCCATTTCATTCCCATGAGGATAATAGGTATAAAACCTGCTTTTTGACGTATAATCTTTAGCCATTCAGGTATTTCTCTAAATGTATCATAATCACTTATATCAAAACATATAAAAGCACCGCTAGCACCTTTACAATAATCAGGTAGGAGTTCGCGGAAGCGTTTTTCCCCCGCAAAATCCCATAATTGCATTTTAACAGCTTCTCCCGTGTCAAGATTTTCAGATTTTGTATGGAATCCTGCACCTATAGTCATTTTATATCCTTCTTCGAACTTTCCTGTACAATAACGTGTTATCATGGCGGTCTTACCTACACCACCAGCACCAGCCACAATTACTTTAAATATCCAAGAACTCTGCATGATGAAAAATCACTTTGATTATCTGACTTAACGAATAGCCTTATTGATAAATAATAAAAACTTTTCTTTAAATACTTTTTCGCTTGGATAAGAATGCGAGATCTTGGAAATCTCTAAATAAAATACAAATTTTTAAACAGATGAGTTAGTCAATAGAACGTCTTCAATATAAAATTAGTATTATTTTTAAATTTTGATTTTTATATGATGAAATTTTTATTTATCGATTTCTGAATTTGAATAATAGACAAGAGTATTGACAATTTCTAAACATATAAAAATGTATTTCTAAAATGAAGAAGATTTTTATAAGATTTTATTCTATTATTTTTTAATACTTAATTTTAAAATGTTTTAATAATTAAGGTTGTGATAAGAGAGCATTAAAGAAGACGACATTTGTCCTTTATGTAGTTTTCCAAAAGAGCTATGTATATGTGATAGTTTAAGCGCCGATGAGCAACAAATTATAATTTCTAATGACACTCGCAAATGGGGAAGGGTTGTTACAGTCGTTACATTCGTTGGAAACTTTGATGTGAATCTTAAGAATATTTTAACAAAGGCAAAAAAAATATGTGCTTCTGGGGGAACTGTGAGAGATAACGAGGTTGAACTTCAAGGAGATCATCGATTTAAAATGAAAAAATTCTTAATAAACTTAGGATTTCCAGAAGAAAACATAGTTATTCAAGAATAAGCATCAAAATATCAAAAACTATCAATTATATTAATTAATGTAAAGTACAAGTATAATAGAATAGTTATATTTATTAAAAAATTCAAAATGAAAATCTTTCCATGAATTCCCTAATTTATAAAGTTATTTTTAAAGCAATTGAAGAGGTTGAGAATAAGAACCTTTCATTAAGCTTTAAGAATATTGTTTTTAAAAGGCCAATATCTATTCCACCTAAATATATAATAAAGCTGAAAAAATTAGGCGAAGAAAAACCTAATGTCATCTATTTTCAAAATATTGATGAAGTTTTAACGATTGGAAATGAAGAGCTTAAATTCAACTATAATTACTATCTCGTTATTCTTTTTACTGCTAAAATAAGCAGAGAAAGAAAAGGTTATTTAATAGGGAACGTGAAAAAATACGGTGATGTCATTATTGGAGTTTGGCCCTTTAATACACAGAATACATCATTATCTGCTGAGAAAATTTTTGAAAGATATAGTGATATCATCGAAAATCCCAATAATTATGATAATATTTGTTTAATAACACAATAAAAAGTTTAGATTTAAATAATCTCATTAAAGAAAAAAACAAAGATTTTAAAAGGATTTTTTTAAGAACAAATTTAATTCTGATTCATAAGGCATACCGGTTCTAGCACCTAGTTTCTGTATTTTTAAGGCTGCTGCCGCATTTGCGTATTTAACTGATTTTTCTAAATTCCACTTTTTTATCCAATAAGATACTGAAAAAGCACCATTGAATGTATCTCCTGCTCCAATGGTATCAACCACTTCTTTAACTTTAAACGCAGGAATTTCTTTTTGAAATTCTTCTGTTGTAATAAGAGCTCCCCTATTTCCTAATGTTATGATTACGATTGGTATACCTTCTGTTATTAAATTCTTAGCAGCTTCTTCAGCTGTCTTACTCTTGGTAATCAATTTAGCACCTTCCTTATTAGGAATTAATACATCTGCTTTTTTTAATATCTTTTTTAAATTATTCCAACCTCTTTGAGCTATTTGAGATTCCAAATCGATGCTTATTTTTACATCATACTCTTTTGCAATATTTAATGCTTTTTCTGTCAATTGAGGATGAATTATTGTTGTGTGCAAAAGCTTTGATTTAGCAATATAAGATTCTTCTAAATCAGAAATTGCTAATTTTGTAGTTTTCATATGCGGAGATTGAATAATTGTCTTCTCTCCTCCAGCTATAAAAATAAAATTTATTGGTGTTTTCTTTCCTTCTTTTTTTAATGTGAAAGAAACATCAACTCTCTCCTTTATAAAATCCTCAATTAAGAAACTTCCGTAAGAATCATCTCCCACAGCGCCGATAAACCCACAAGATACTCCTAGTCGAGAAACTGCTACCAAGTAATTGGCAGTAACGCCTCCAGAAAAATAATTCTCACTTATTGCATCAATCTTTTCATCTGGTTTGGGAAAATATGGAATTTCTGCAACCCAATCAACAACAACTTCCCCTAAACCAATAATATCTATTTTTCCCACAATATATTCTAAGAACCAAAGTAATTTTGATATAATTACTATTAAAAATTGCTTTGATTAAATTTTTATCATGTTTCTATTTCTTTTATTACTCTTTCTAACTCCTCTTCAATATTTAAATCTTTAAAGTCAAATGCTGAGATTTCGAATGAATTTGAAAAATCGCTGAATTTAACTCGCCCCCTAATGATAATATCTTTACCTAAAAACTCAGAAGATTTCTTTTCTAAAAACTTCTCAAAATCATTGGTTTCTTTAATCTGTAATATTTTATCAGTTGATAAGCCAATGAGTTTCTCTGCTTTTTCTCCTATAAAAGTTGTTCTAATTGTATCGCTTCCATCATCAATAATAAGATTAATAATCATTCGAAATTCTGTGTTTTCCCTCTTGTCGCATGTACAATTCTCAACTTTTTTAAAACAATTTGTACAAGCTTCATAAATAGTAATATTACTAAGTTCTTTAGCTATGAATCCCTTTAATTCAACTATGCCTGGAGCATTAATAGAACCAATTTTTACATAGTTTCCAGTAAATTTGGTTTCAAAATGTTTTTCAGCTGATTCAATAGACTTAAGATCCTTTATTTCTAACTCAATGGATTCTAAAATGGATTCACTTATTAATGTTATTTCATTTCTACTTGAGAAATTGTTATATCTCACTAGAACATTCTTTAATAATAAACCTTGACCTACTGATAATTTATTTGAGAATTCTTCCGCCTTTTCACGCCATATTGTAACTTTAATCCAATCTGTATCATCACTTGCGACAAATCCCAGTAAAGAAACATTTTCACCTGATTTTAACGTGATAGTTTTTAAATCATCAATAGAAATAATGATTCCTTTAAATGAAACGATACCCCTTTGATCTTGAAGCATACTAACACTATCTAAAATATCTATTTCCAGTTGGATCTCTTTAGACTGTTTTTTAATCATTGAATTTCGACTTGCAATCAAATCAATAGTCTTTGAATCCAAGTTGCTTAATCTTGGATTTAAACTTGTGATGGATATGACATCACCAATATTAATGTCATTTAATTTTGTTGTATCCTCATTCCAAAACGTGATCCTTATTGATCCTGAGGGATCTAAAAGTGTTAAAGATCTTACTTTTCCCAATGTTCCGTCTTTCCTTGTAAATTCTTTTAGTGGAGTTGATAAAACAACCTTTCCTTCTAGTGAAACAGATCTGAGATTTAAGTTTATGTTGCTTATATTAATTAATTCCTCTTTTATTTTGGGATATTTATTGTAGTCAACATCATCCGGAGATAAGATAATTTTTCCAAATCGCCCTATATGAAGTTCAACATTATTATATTTTCCTTTTTTAGCATTTCCATTTATAATTTTGACTAATTCATTCTTTCCAAAATTATTATCTTGAAATATTTTTACATGGTCATCCCATAATACAACTTTAATATCTCCAGTATTATCATGTAATAAGAAAGACCCTACATATCCCACTCCCCCATCAGTTCGATTAAAACTATTAACATTATAAGTTTCTTTAATCCTACCAAATAATGTAATGTTTTTCATATTTTGAGTAATATCGGCTATATTAATCTCAATATTATTTAATAAATCTTTACTTTCCTCTTTAACATCAACACCTAGCTCTCTTGCTATTATAAACAGAGCGCCTTCATCAGAAATTAGACCCTTTAATTCAACTTTCTTATTTTCCACCAATTCTTGAATCTCTTTTCTTGTCAAACCTGTATTTTCAATAATTTTATTAATATAAGCTTCAGACTTCATTTCAATCATTTTAAAAATATTACTTGATTTTTAAAAATAATTTAGAGAGTATTATTTAAAAAAAAAATTATTTAATAGTTAATTAAAAAACAATTCTTTTAAAAATAGAGAGTATTAAATATTGGTAATTTTTCAAATTAGGATTATTAATTATTTTAAAAGAGATTAATAGATTTTTTAAGTTAATTTTTAATTAAATAATTTTTGTAATAGCTTTATGAAGGATTTTAAAATTATTCCCGTAATAGATATATTGAATTCTGAGGTTGTTCACGCAGTAAAGGGTGAAAGAGCGAGTTATAAACCAATAAAATCTAAATTGTTTGAATCCTCTGATCCTGTAAAAATTATTAAGGTTCTTGAATCTAAATTCAAATTTGATGAGTGTTACATAGCAGATTTAGATGCCATAATTAAAAAAAACCCAAATTTTACTTGGTTAAAGGAAATTTTAGATATTACTGGAATTGACATCTTGCTAGATCCTGGAATATCGCATTTTGAAGATATTTTGATTTATGCCAAATATAGAATTAAAAAGTTAATACTAGGATTTGAAACAATAGAAGACTTCAATTTTATAGATGAGGCTTTAAAATTTTTAGGTCAAAAAAGAATAATAATTAGTTTCGATATGTATAAGGGAAAGATAATATCGAAGAATAAAGATATATTGGTTGAAAATCCGTTAAAGATAATAAAGAATTTAGAGGATATCGGTATTAAAGAAATAATTCTTCTGGATTTATTTCGAGTAGGTCAAAAACTTGGAGGGATTCCACCACTATATTTAGAAATTCTAAATTTATTCACTGGTAACGTCCTTGTAGGAGGAGGAATAAGAGACTATGAAGATCTATTAAATTATAAGAAAGCAGGTTTTTCTGGTGTTTTAATTGCAACAGCTTTATATGATGGAACGATAAATATTGAAAAAATAAGAAAAATCTGTGATTTATGAAGTTTAATCTAAAAAAACCACTCCTGTACTTGAAACATTTAAAGATTTCTTACAAACTGGGCAGTTATGTTTCATTCTAACCCAATCTGTCAGATGCTCCTTATGTGCTTTAGCTTCGCAGATTGGACAACCAGTTACTTCGTCAAAAATCTCTATATTTTTCCCACAAACGGAACACTTAGTTTTTGATGCCGTAGATACTTTTATTAATTCTTTCTTTATATCTAAAATTATTTTTTCAGTATTTTCTGCAGTTGGGTTAATTTGCTTTAATTCATCTTTTGTATCAACACAAAATATTGATCCTTCTGTATCGTCTTTCTTGTTACCAATCCATACAACTTTGCCTTTAAAGTAAGTTGAACCTTGGCGATCTAGTGCCAGATTCAATCTTCGATCTTCCATAACATAAGTTTGTATTACTTTAGTATATTTTAGATCCAAATTCGAAGATAACTGTTTAATTACTTCAATTGGTTCTTTAAATACTTCATTTGTAATATCTAATTTTGTAATTTCTTTTGGAGACATAATTTACCCATGTTATTTTTTATATTTAATAATAATGATTTAATTTAAATTTTTATGTATAATTATGTTTTGATCTAGTTCTTTTATGAATTTAAATTAAAACTAAAAATGGATTGAAGAATTAGAATTTTTGGTTTAAATAAAATTGCTTATTTTTACCTACTATACCCTTCTAAAAATTAAAACACAAAATTATTTGTAATATTATCCCCTTGTTTAATTATGCGGAAGAAAATTAAACTATTAGTAAGCCCTAAAACGATTGAAGAAGCTAAAACTGCCATTATTGCTCAAGCTGATTACATTGATTGTAAAAATCCTGATGAAGGTTCACTTGGAGCTAATTTTCCTTGGATAATAAAAAAAATGAAAGAATTAATTCCATCTAATAGCTCTCAATTCTTAAGCGCCACTATTGGTGATTTTCCTAATCTGCCCGGCTCTGCTTCTCTAGCAGCCTTAGGAGCCGCTGTTTCAGGGGCGGATATTATAAAAGTTGGATTAAGAGGCCCAAAAAATGAAGAACAAGGAATAAACCTAATGAAAAATGTTGTGAGAGCTGTGAAAAGTTATGATCAAAGCATTAAAGTTGTAGTAGCGGGCTATGCTGATAGGACACGCATAAAAACTTCGCCAGAATATTTGTTAATTCCAAAAATTGCTGCTGAGTCTGGATCTGATATTGCCATGCTTGATACATTTATTAAAGACGAGAAGGGATTATTTGATTTTCTAAATATTGATCAACTAATTCAATTTAGAGAGATGGCAAAAGAATTGAACCTAGAAGTTGCGTTAGCAGGAAAATTAATGATAGACGCAATTCCCAAAATTAAGCAAATCTTACCCGATATAATTGGTGTAAGAACAGTCGTTTGCGAGGGATACGATAGAAATGATGGAATTTTAAGAGCTGATCTTATAAAAAATTTGAAAATTGAACTATACAAGTGAGTTATTAGCAACCCTCATGGGATCAGTAGAAGCAGCTACTCTAAAATCAAAATCATTAAATAAAAACTTTTAATCTAGTAGCGCATCAACATTTTAGGACCTTTCTTATTAATTAATAAATTGAAAACTTGTATCCCCGGTTTATATGAATCAAAAATCTCTAAAACTTTATTCTCATTCTTTTCGTCACATATTGCATAAACTGATTTCCCTAATTGATTCATACTTGCGCCTAAAATATTCAATTTATTTAAACTCTCCATTAAATCTTTAATTTCGAATAAATTCAAGATATTAATAATATCTGATTCTATTACGAATTCAATTGAAGCTTTAATAAAAGTATAAATGTTCTTATCCGCAATTAGTTTAGAAAGAGCTCTTCTTCCAGCTTTTTTAATTTTTTTACTTAATGCTTCAGATGTTAATATTGATTTAGTATGGATCATTCCAAAAGAACCACATATTATTTTCAAGTTTTTAGGAACATCAATACTTTTAGAAACACAAGGATAGCCAGGTTCTTCAAGCATGCATAAACCACCACATAATAGCCCACATACAGTGCCTAAACCAGTTCGATTTACGACTTCTGCGATATGGGCTAATCTATTTTTTTCGATATTTGAAAAATTTAAATTCAACGCGTAATCGAGACCATATATTGCTCCTAAAGCTCCAGAACCACTTGCTCCATATCCACATCCAACAGGCAAATCAAAATCATGTAAAATATTAATTTTTAAAGATTTACTTAGAAGCTTTTTGATATTGGTATAAATATAATATGTTGTTTCAGCCTTTTGATTTACCTCTTCATTATTAATAAATATATTTAATTTTATTTTATCTGGCTCATTTAATTCTTCAACCTGAACTTTGGTTCTTCCCACAGCACTTACATTAAAACCAGCTCCTCTTGACCCAATTTTTTCAGGATTGGTTAATTTTTCACCGTTTATTTCATCTACAATTTCAAAAAATCCCGAAATTCTGTGAGGAACTTCAACAATTACTTCTTTTCTATAAATTCCCATTTATGCTAAGAAACTTAATTTATTAAACCATCTATATATTAATAAATAGAAAAATTGAATGAAAATGTTAT
>CAYZTE010000075.1:0-9563 GCA_964481225.1 uncultured archaeon
AATTGAAAAAAACAAGTCAGTTCTAATTCATCCTTATGATAATGATAATATAATTTGTGGCCAAGGAACTGCGGTTTATGAATTAATTAAAGAAGTTGGTGAATTGGATATTGTTATTGCTCCACTAGGAGGTGGTGGCTTATTGAGTGGAACTGCTCTTGCTACTAAAGGTTTGTGTCGAAATGCACTAGTTATTGGAGTTGAACCCTCATTAGCGGATGATGCTTTTAGATCGCTTAAAGCAGGTTATATCATCCCAAGCACTTATCCAAATACCATCGCTGATGGTCTACGTACTTCTATCTGTGAAAGAACATTTAATTTCATTCGAAAGTTTGTAGATCAAATAATAACTGTGTCTGAAATGGAGATAATAGAAGCAATGAGATTTCTCTGGGAACGAGTGAAAATTATTGTTGAACCTTCAGGGGCAGTTCCATTAGCATCAATATTATCAAAGAAAATTTCAGTGAATAACAAAAAGGTTGGTGTTATTTTAAGTGGTGGAAACATTGATATTGAACCGTTTTTTCAATTATTAGAAAAGAAAGTGGTTAATACATGATAAACTTACTATATAATCTTTTTAATAACTTGGAACTCTCTTGGATTGATACATCTGATGAAATCGTTAATTCTGATGAAATCAATATTCTTGTATCAATATTTCCTAATTTAGAGAGAATTTTTCGAGAAGGTAGAGCAAAAGATGAGGATGAATTCCAAAGAACAATAAGACACATATTTAGACTGTTTAAAATTTTCTTTCTAATAAAAGGTGGAGCTTACTTTCATGATACCCTTTCCCAAGAATCTATAAATATAATTAGAGAAAAGTTATTGAAGCAACACTCTCAAAACGAGTTAATCATTCCGATTATTCTAATGTATCACGACATTGGAAGATTCATTGATAAAAAAGAACATCCCTATCATAGTTATCATTTAATATCAAAAATGAATTTGCTAGAACCTTTTGAACTTTCAGATAATGAAAAATTACTTATTAACAAAGTTATTCATTATCATCTTCTTTTTGCCACGATTTACACAGGAGAATCTACTTTTTATGGAATATATTCATTGCTAAACGATGATGAATTTATTGAATTAATATCACATAAAAATTACTCTAATAGATTTATTGATTTATTAGAAATTTTCACGTTTATTGATATTTTAGGGTATTCATATGCTCGAATTTTTGATCATTATTTGAAATATTATGATGAGATTAATTGGAAATTGAAAGAAATTTTAAAATTCTGGGAAAGTAGAAACATTGCTTTGGAAAAAGCATATGAATATTCTCAAGATTGGTTAGAGTGGAGAATTGCTGGAGGTCTTAGGATTTTCCAATTTGTTGAAACAAAACCACATTTAACCAAAGAATTCTATTATAACAAGTTAAAAGAGAGTATTAGGGAAGTTGACAATGAATTCGTTAGTAAATTCAATTGGGAATTAATAAAAAATAATTGTTTAGTCCATTCTTACAAAATTCAAATGAAATACAGTTTGGCTTTATTAATGATCCTCGCATTTGGTAGTTTTCAACGTATGGGATTAAAGATTAATGCAAAAATTTCATACAAATTGATTTTATTTTGGACTTTACTTTCTAAAGAAGTTTTTTCAAGATCTAGGGATAAGAATAATTCTCCATGGAATGTATATCTAAAAGGAATGCCTCATTGGTCAAAAATAGATAAGTCTTTTATAAATATGCTAAATGACGATACTATTGAGTCTTTAATTTATAACTCTAATGAAGAATTCGATAAGGAAAAGGAAGAATTTAATCTATACTTAGACTTTCAACAGCTCTTCAAATAATAAATCCTTTTCTGATTAGGTTACCCAAAGCTGGGAGTGTTACGTTAAATACCACTTTTGCTATTGTTTTCCCATTCTCTTCAGAAATGATATTAATTTCTTTTAAAAAAAATTCAATTGCTATAATGGTTAGAGATAATAAGAAGATATAGTTAACGTTAGTCATTTTCCATAAAGAATGCTTTGATTTTTAATATATACATCAATATTACATTAGTTTTATAATTGAACTAGATAATTTTATATCAGTTATCAATTATGTCAAAGGTATTATACAACATTGAAGAGATTTTATCAATTCAGAGTAGCTCACCGAAAAATTTATATCGCTACTTGCCGAAGAAAAAAAGTTTTTATCTTAACTTTGTTTAAATTCATTTTTGTCAAGTGAAACGTTAGATAAATCGTTTGTTTCTTTCTATAACACGTAATAACTACAGATGGAATTCATTTAAATTCTTAAGTTAACTATAGATACATAGGCAGTTCCTTGGTTAAGGGTCAACATTGAAATAAAATTTTAAAAATTAATATAATTCATTATTGGTGTATTTTAATTGGCGAAATTAACTAATTTCTTATATAGGTTAAAGAAATCAAAACAAATAGTTCGAATGACAGTTGTAGGGGATGGGGCAGTCGGAAAGACAACTCTAGTTCGAGCATTGCTTCGAAAAACAACTAACAATACAAAAAATTCTAAAGGTAATAAAGTAGTAGATGATAAAAAAATCACTCGTACTCCCTTCATGGAAATTGAAACTTGGACCTATAAAAATTTGCGATTTCAATGTTATGATTTAACCGGGCAAAGAAAACCGGGTCTACATCCTCTAGATCTTCTTCAAAAACAAGTAATCAATTTGATAGATATTTACATTTTTGTCTTTTCAGTAGATATATATGAATCATTTGAAAATCTAAACAATTGGATAAAATTAATGGATCTTGAAAGCAAATCTAAAAATGAAACTAAGGGTTTTATTCTAGTAGGAAATAAAATAGATTTAGAAAGAAACGTATCAAAGGAATTAACTCAATCTGTCGTTGGCCATAATAAGTATTTTCAAACATTTGTAGAAACATGTTCATTGGATGGTACTGGTGTTGGTTACTTATTAGATGAGATAGTAAATATGGGTAAAAATCTCCTTAGTTTAAGTGATTAGTGGAGCTAAATAAATAATAATAAACCCTCACATTCTAAATAAAGAAGAGGGGGTTGATAAAATGACCGAGATTAATTGTAAAATTTGCGATAAGAAGATCAAATTTGATCCTAATAATCCAGAAACTTATATCCATAAATCTGAATCAGGCAATATAATGATCGGAAAATTATATACAATCCGAACGGGGCATCCAACTGATTCAGGAGCAACACATGTTAATGTTGTTGTTATTGATGAACAAGGAGAATATCGAGCTCATAAAGATTACTATGAAGAAATACAAAGTATAGAAGGAACTCCTGATTTATGGAACAAACTTCAGCGCTATATTCCATTGGAACTTCGGGCTTACTTGGCTTTAGCGAATCCTGAAGAGAAAAAAATTCTTACAGCTATTCCTGAACCATTTAATAAAACTGTGATCGAGTGGTATGATGATCTGACAGAATTGAGAAATAATAATCCTAGTAGTCAATTACTTTCATTCCTAGCAGTAAGATGGGGTTTTATTATTGGTAAAGGTAAAGAACTCATACAATATAAATATGAAACAAATTCTTGGAGTTATCTACTATATTTACGTCTGCTCGCAAGGTTTACACCCTCATCAGAATTACTCGAACAAGCCAAGAAAATCAATTTTAGTTCAGCCCCGCTTTTAATTCAATTAGAAGCAGCACTAGCTAAAGCTGAAGTTTATCTTCGTTTAAGTGCCTATGATCTTCTTGAACAATTATATAATGAATGTCAAAAATGGAGCAGTCAAACTTCTGTAGAAGTAAAATCAGGATTAATGCTATTACAAGGATATTTTGGTTTTAGGCTATATTTTCTTGGAAAAATAAATGAAGCTATAACTCTAATAGAACCAGTTTTTAATTTTGGACAAATAACAGAAAATCGTGAAATAATAAGTATAACAGGAAATTTTTATGCTGCTGTTATACAATCTAGTGGTGATTTAGAAAAGGCATTAAAAATCTTCGAAATTGTTTTAAAAGTTAGTGAGGATATGGGTGATGAAAGAACTAGAGTAGTTATTTCTAGCAACATGTCGGTGATAGAGTCTAAACAAGGTTTATATGACCAAGCTCTAAAACGCCAACAAGCTATTTTAGTATTACCAATTGTTCAAGCGGAGTTTTTCTTAAAAATCTCTATAATGGGTATTTATGCTGAAACTCTTTTTATTGCCGAACGTTATAATATATCAAGAAGAGTATGTCAAACTCTTCTTTTAGAAGAGAATTTACCTACTTATTACAAGGTTGATGTTCTTTCTACCCTTAAAAGAATTGCTGGTAAAACAGATTCTCTTGAATTATTAGAATTTGTGAGAAAAAACCTCCCAGATGATTCAGATTTTATGGACTCACCTGTTGGTCATATTTTTATGCATGATCTGGAAGCAATAGACGGGGAATTACATAATGACTGGATGAAATTGATTAGTAATTTAAAGGAAGAAAGAGAGATAATGTTCAAAAATCAATCTGTTGAAGATGCTAGCGATATTGAAATTAGGCTTGCTGAAGGGTATTTTAAATTTTATCAAGATACCGAGAAGCTAGAATATTTAAATCATTCATATAACCATTTAGATTTAGCCAAAACAATTGCTATAGAGAACCAGAGTTATTTAGATCTTTGTAGATTATTAATACTTAAAGGATTATTAGCAGCAGAAAGTAAATTACAGGAACAAGCAAAAATTCACTTTGAGGAAGCATTAAAAACGGCTCAAGATTATAACCTACCAAATCTAGAAAGAGAAATAACTGAACATCTAGAACAGCTAAATAAGGGCACTATAGAAAGATCGGCGGATTCTATTTTAAGAAGAATGTTTAAAAGACTAACATTCAGAAAAACTGAAGATTTAAAACCAAAATCAAAACAAAAAAGCAAGGTTTATGCAATATTTATAGGAACTCAAGATTCCGCTTGGAAAATAGTTTTACAAAATGAAAAATATGGTTCATCTAAAAATATTAATTACCTTCTTGGTTTCTATGATCTATGGAATAATGTAAGAAAAAATATGCTACAACAACAATTGAATTATTTTACTGTAAGTAGAGGTTCTGTATTAATCGAGAATTCTCCGCATTTTCAATTATTTGCTTTATGTGATCAATTAGATTACATGACTAGATTAGCTATCCAGAATCTCTTACCAACATTAGAAAATTTCTCTTTCAGGCATATCCCAGAAGAATTGGAAGAGAAAATTCTGAAAACACTTAGTGATAACATGGAAAAGTTTTCTAAAGTAGAATTATATTGATTTCTAATTTCATTCCTCTTTTTAAATTAAACTTTTATTTTTTTGTTGAAAATATACTTTATTATAAAACAAAATCCAAATACTATTATTTGAAAGATCCAAAAAAAATCACTCATTATAAACAGAAGACTTGACTTCAAACATGGATGATATCTATCGAATACAAAGAAAAAAAAATTTTCGTTCAATATATAATCTTTATTTCATGATGTATTGGATGATTGGGATTTTACCAGTTAATATAGATAATTTATTATTATATCTTCCCGGATCCACTAAATTCGGCTTAGGTTTTACTGTAGTAGCTAACCTTATTGTAAGTACGATAAGCATCTTGACTTTTGGATATTATGGAGATAAAATTTCTGAAAAATATTCCAGGAAAAGAATTTTTATTATCACAAATGCTATTTGGCTCATTTCATGTGGATTGAGCGCTTTTGCCTTAGATTATTTCTTTTATTTAATTTTAAGAATTACTAGTGCTATTGGTACTGGAGCCTTTCTCCCAATTGGCTTTTCAATAATATCAGATTCATATCCTCCGAAGCAACGAGGAAATAAATTTGGCATGATGCAGTTTGGTTTAATATTAGGGAGTGGAATGGGCATTATTTTTGGAGGCCTTTTAGGATCATATACAGGACCGAATGGTTGGAGATTTGCATATGGTCTTGCATTCATTATAGGATTTTTTGCCTTATTTGGTTATATTTCGCACGGTATCGACCCAGAACGAGGACGTGCTGAACCAGAGTTTGAAGATTTTGAAGGAGTGATCAACTATGATTATAAAATAACATTTAATGACTTAATCCAAATTTTTAAGATGAGATCGATAACTTCTATATTGATTTCAGTACTATTTTCTGGGATTGCTACATATACGCTTGGAGTCTGGGGAATTTACTATTTAACATCTAAAATTGACAGTGTCGAAGCCGAATTAATTGCCACCACTTTTTATCTATTGGCTGGAATGGGAGCTCTTCCTGGAACAATTATTGGAGGAAAGCTAGGTGATTCTTATTTCCATTCGGGAAAAATAAGAGGGCGTGTTATTATTTCAATAATTGGTCTTATCTTAGGAGTTTTGTTTAGCCTGGAGTTTTATTTATTACCTTTCTTCACGGCGACTTCCTTATATATAATTTTTTCTTGGATATTTTTTGTAATAATAGGATTCTTTGGATATTTCTTCAGTTCGTTTAATGTTGGAAATCAATTCGCGATTTATTCAGAGGTCAGCGTTCCAGAATTAAGAGGTACTGTAAATGGAATGAATGGAGTTATGGTCAATATTGGTGGAATTATTGGAAATCTTCTCATATCTTACTTGATTGAAACCAACTTGACTTTTGGGATATCTTTAATTTTATTCATTTGGTTTTTTGGAACATTCTTTTGGGTCATTACATATTTCTATTATCCAAGAGAATTGAAACAATGCAGAGAGAGATTGGCTAAGAGGAGAACTGAATTAGAAAAAAGATCAAAATAAAATCTTGATTAAAAAAAAAATGTAAATTATTTGAGTACATTCTCTTCAAACGTTTTCTTGTTAATCTCTACGCCTAATCCTGGTTTTTCTATCGCATGCACAAAACCCTTCTCAACCTTAAGGGGTTCTTCAAGAACTTGAAATTCTTCAGGAAAGAAGGGAAATTCCAACCAATCGCATCTTGTCGAGAGTATAAAATGAAGGTTTGCAGCTAGAGAGAGCCCCATACTGAAGATATGAGGAATGCAACGCACACCTTTCACCTCTGCCATCGCATCAATCTTTTTACACTGTAAAAATCCACCACTGCGGGAAACATCAGGTTGAACAATATCATAGCATCCTTTTGAAAGTATATCTTCAAATCTAAAGATACCCATATCATTTTCACCTCCAGCAATTTGTACTGGTGATTCACTTCTTAATTTCGCTAATCCATTAAGATTATCAGTAGGTAAGGGTTCTTCTAACCACTCAATTTCATTTTTTCCACAAACTCTTGCAAACTTCAACGCTTCTGATACAGTTAAATAATATGAATTTGCATCTACCATGATATATAAGTCAGGGAAAGCATCTCTTACTTCTTTAACTATCGCTTCTGGTCTTCCTCCCCTCCCTCCTACCCTTAATTTTACTCCTGTAAACCCACCAAGATCAATTGCGGACTGAACAACTCCTACCGCTGCTTTTGGTTTATAGCCGCGTGGTAAGGACGCATATGCTCTAACTTTCTTCTTCATTCCTCCCAGTAAGCGATAAATTGGTTGTTTTGTTTTCTTTCCAATGATGTCCCATAGAGCAACTTGTATGGCAGAAGTAGCTTGAGGTATGCCAAACATTATTCTATTACTACTGTGATATACCTTATGATAAATCTCTTCAACCATAAATGGATCTTTATCAATAAGTATCCTTGATAAAGCTTCATCAATAAATATCTTTTGAGCATTGTTACTTAAATTCCAGTGTGATAATCCCCATCCATCAATATCTTCATCCGTTTTAATATTAATGAATAATCCAGTTGCTTGTAAGGGCGGCATCGCTCCAATTTTAAATCTAAAATCAAGCTTTAATACATAACTTTTTACTTCTGTAATTTTCATTTTAGTACACTGTTATTTACAAGTTTTTTTAGTTAAATTTTTAGAATAAGAAAAATTTAATTCTTTTGAGTAAAGTTTAATTTTAAACTATATAATCACTTCTTAAATTGGTTTCAAGTGGCTGATATATTTCACCATACATCAGTGGAAAAGAATCCAAACGAAGATTTATGTGTTGTATACGTATTATATTTCGATGAAAAAAAGGGACAAATTCCTCTATTAATGTATCCTGATGATAGGCTTAGAATCGATAAAAGATACATGCGTCCAATAAATTATCATCCAGTTTGGTTCTTAGAAACTGAAGAACTCGATCACATCGATTTAGAATATAAAGGCTATACATTTTTTGGAAAGAAATTTCTAGCCAGATCAAAAAGACAAAAAAGGAGAGCGGGACTTAGTGAGGAGACCCCAGAAACAATTGTCATAATAGTGTCTCTACCAGACGAATTAGATATTTTCGGAGATGAACTCATTATTGAATTAACAGAAGCAATTCGAGAAAAATATAAAGATCACTTTACTGAAGTTATAGAAAGTGAAATCGCACGTGATACCGTAATAAAAACACCCAAAATTCAGGAACGTATATCTCAAGGAGCAAAGACAAAAGTTTTCATGAGAGAATTAATCGATAAAACAGTTAAAGAATATTTCTCAAAAGCCATTAAAAAAAAAGCAGAAACACCTTCTCTTAAGACACAAAAAGCCATCTCTTATTTCTCTCTAAAAGGATTTGAGTTTTCTCCTCTAAGTAGTCTTAAAGGAGAAAGTACTTTTTCAAGAGTAGAATTATTTGATCCGAAAAAACAAGTTGTTACAGAACTCTCTATTAAGGCTCCCTTGTCAGTGAATAATATTTATTTTATTGAAAATAGTCAGGAACTTGAAATAACGGTTCAAAATAATATAGATGAAGAATTAAATAATTTATCTATTACAATTAATCATGTTAAAGAATTTTTTGAAAAAGAAGTAATGACCCAAGAGGTTGATATATGGTTTCCTCAAGAGGAACTCTTGTTTGTCTCCCCAATTGTTCCTCATATTGATGAATATCTATTCTCTATCAGCCAATTAGATGATAGTGGAAATAGTCAAAAAATTCTCACGCAAAGAATTGATTTAAAATTAATAGATAAAATTACAAGTTAGATGTTGTATAATAATGACAGATGATGAAATTAAGCAAGATGATATAATAATCAGAAATTATCGTACTTCAGATTATCAAGCAACTTTAGAAATTTTGAAAGAACTTAATGAACTTTTTGATATTGGTTTTAATGAAACACAATGGAGAGAATCTTCTGGGTTAAGACAGTTTAAACCTAACTTAAAAAGAATAACCTTAATCGCAGAATTGAAATCCACCGGTCAAGTTGTAAGCATGGGAATGATTGAAGCTGTAAAGAACACGCTTGGTCGATATATTGGTTATTTAGATAATTGGGCTACAAAAAAGGAATTTATTGGTAAGGGAGTGGGTAAACTCTTAGCAGATAAAGCAAATCAAATTCTGGAGTCATGGGGATGCGACTCAATTCGAATAAACCTTGCTTATAAGACAGATATAAAATTGCTTACTGTTTTTGGTAAAGCAGGCTTTCAACCAATAATTACAGTATTAGAAAAAAGATTTTAGATTTTTA
>CAYZTE010000076.1:0-6586 GCA_964481225.1 uncultured archaeon
AATTATCCTTGATTTTTTTTTAGCTTTTTCATTTTAAAGCTTGTATGAACAAAGAATACTAGCTGAAAAATTTATTGTTAATTAATTTACAAATCGTATTATGATTACCAGAATGATCGCTAAGATTCACTTGAATTATTAATTATTAAAGTAAAGAATAAATGGAGGAAATCGTTTTTATAATCGTGAATAATAAAAAGAAAGAGAAAAAAGACCATTTACTTGGACTTGGATTAGTATCTGGTGGGTTAGATAGCCTAACTGCTTGTCTATTATTGCAACTACAAGGAGTTGAAGTAATTGGATTAAATTTTAAATCTCCATTTTGCTTGTGTGATAAAGCCCATAACCATTCTGAGTGTGGAATTAATTTATTTTATGAAAAATTGGATATAAAAGTTCATACTCTACCAAAAGGAGATGATTATTTAGAGATTATTCACCATCCTAAATATGGTCATGGAAAGAATCTAAACCCTTGTATTGATTGTAGGATATATATTTTAAAAAAAGCAGTCGAATTTAATGAGAAAATAAAGGCGGATTTTATATTTACTGGAGAAGTTCTTAATCAAAGACCTAAATCTCAACACATGAGAGCACTCAAGATTGTTGAAAGAGAATCAGATCTTGAAGGAGAGCTTCTGAGACCGTTATCAGCATTACAATTAAAGCCAACAATCTATGAAAAACAAGGATTAATCGATAGGTCGAAATTATTAGGAATAAAAGGGAGAAGTAGGAAAATTCAGTTAGATCTGGCTAGAAAGCACGGGTTATTACAAAATTATTATGCTTGTGGAGGATGTTTATTAACAGATAAACATTTTTCTAATCGAATGAGAGATTACCTTGAATTCAATAAGATTTTAAAAATGGAAGATATCCATATCTTAAAATATGGAAGGAATTTCAGGTTTAAGCATGCAAAAATAATTGTTGGAAGAAATGAATCGGAAAATAAAATGCTTTTGACATTAAAAAAACCTGAGGATTTAATAATGGAAACTAAAGATGAAGTTGGGCCAATCACAATCATTCAAGGAGAAATCAATGATGAGGCTATTAATTATGCTGCGATGCTAACATTAAGATATTCAGATTATAAAAAGCCTGTTGGGGATCTTATTTATGGAAAGAGTTATAAGAATTTAAAATACAAGATAACAGTCAAAAAAGCACGTGAAGATATTATTAAAAAGTATATTTTGTAAGTTTTACTGATTATTTTTGATTAGTTCTATAATCTTCAAACAATTTGATCAAAATCATCTATTCATAGTTTGAATGATGCATGATCTCTAACAAAAGTGTTAGACGATAACCATATATAAAAATTCTTTTTCTATTATTATATCTATTTTGTAAAATTCGGATTTAGTGAAGTAAAAGAGGAATACTTCCATGTTGTCGAAGGATAAGCCTATTTATGATTTTAAAGAAAGAGATAACTTAATTTGGGAAAACTTTAATGATTTGATTGCTGTTATCGAACCAACTCAAAATTTTAAAATTGAATATATCAATGAGGAAGCTTTTAATGATTTACTAGGATTTACAAGGAAAGACTTAATAGGAAGATCTTTTTTGAAATATATTCATTCAGATGATCTAATGAAGTATAAAGATTTAGATAACAAATTTGCTTTCGGAGAACAAGAAAGAGAATTAAGAATCATTACTAAGAACGGTAATTATGTTTGGGTTGAATTAAAAATTAAAACATTTAAAAATGAGAAAAATCAGCAGAAACTATTTATCATGCTAAGAGACATTTCAAGGCAAAAAGAATTAGAAATTGAATTAGAAGAATCAGAAAGAAGGTTTGAAAAAATAGCAAATTTAGTCTCAGAACGAAAAAATATGGAGGTTGCACTCCGACAGAATGAAGCAAAATTCCATACTACTATTGAGAACTTACCATTTGATTTTTTTATGATAGATAATGATGGTAAATATGTAATGCAAAATGCCACTTGTAAGGAACACTGGGGCGACATAATCGGAAAACGCCCTGAGGATGTAGCAAATGACGATAATACATTAGCATTATGGAAAAGCAACAATTCGCGAGCATTTTCAGGCGAAATTGTAACTGGTGAGGTTGAATTTGAGATAAAGGGGAATAAATCTTATTTTTACAATATTATATCTCCAGTTTATATTGATAATAAAATACAGGGTATACTTGGAGTTAATATCGAGATCACTGGGCGTAAAACTGCTGAGCAAAACATACGAGAATCTGAAGAAAAATATCGACATTTGTATGAAAAATCCCCTAATGCTATCCTCCTATTTAATATAAAGGGAGAGATAATAGATTGTAATTTAACTTCGGAGAAACTGTCTGGATTTAAGAGAAGTGAATTAATTAGAAAGAATTTCAAGGAGACATCATTTATTCCAAAAAAGTATATCCCCTTTGTTTTAGAAGATTTTAAAGTATTACTTAAAGGAAAGATCGTAGAACCCCGAGAAATCCAACTTTATACTAAAGAAGGAACCTTAGCGTGGATATCTTACCAAGCGTTAATGTTCAATTATGAAAATGAGAAGATAATTCAAGTTATAATTCAAAATATAACCGAAAGAAAGGACGCGGAGGAAAAGTTAAAAGAATCTGAAGAAAAATATCGCTCCTTATTCGAAAATATGAATGCTGGATTTGCGTATCATGAAGTTATAGTTGATGATAATAACAAACCTATTGATTATAAATACCATGAAGTCAATCCTGCTTTTGAAAAGCTGACTGGTCTGAAAAAGGAGGATTTAATTGGAAAAACCGTTACTGAAGCAATTCCTGGAACAGAAAATGATCCTGCTGATTGGATTGGTAAATTTGGTAATGTTGGACTCACGGGCATACCATTAATAGTTGAAGATTATTCAGAGGCTATAAATAAATGGTTCAAAGTTTCAGGTTATTCCCCCAAGAAAGGTTATTTTGCTGTAACGTTTACAGATATTACTGATCGCAAGCAAGCTGAAGAAAATTTAAAAGAATCCGAGGCAAAATATCATGAGTTGTTTGAGATGTCTCCAGATGGAGTCATTCTTTCAGATTTAAAAGGCAATATATTAGAATGCAATTCTGCTCTTGAAGGAATAACAGGCTATTCTTCTAAAGATTTTATCGGAAAAAATTTTATGAAATTGGGAATTTATCATAAAAATGGTCTAGACATTCTATTAGAAGGATATAAAGATTTACTTGGTGAGAAACTTTTAGAGTATGTAGAATTTCCAATTAAACGGAAAGATAATAAAATAAGTTGGGTACAAGTACGATCTACTTTCATTAAAATGAAAGCGCAGACTTTTATTCTTGTTGTCATTCACGATATAACTACCCAAAAAAAAGCGGAAGAAGCATTAAAGAAAAGTGAAGAAAAATATCGTGATTTATTAGAAACATCTTCAGTCGGAGTAATGGAAATTGATGTAATTAACAGACAAGTTACATATGTTAATCCTAAATTATTGAACATTATAGGCTATGCAATAGAAGAATTAACAGATGTATATGTTCGTGATAAAATAGTCCATAAAAAAGATTTAATTAAACTTTTAGATTCAAACGAGGAAAGAGAACTAGAATTTAGAATAACAGACAAGGAAGGAAAGCAAAAATGGCTTTCAGGGAAACGGATCCCTCATTTTAATGAAAATGGACAAATTTCAAGTATTAGAATCTGGGTAAATGATATAACAGAACAAAAAATGTATGAGAATTTAATTTATGAGTTGAATATTAACTTCTTAAATTTTACTGCAGATATTCGAAATAACATTGAATTATTATTAAATACTTGTTTACAACTGTTAAATGGAGATCTTATCTTATATGTTCATAAAAGCAAATCTGAGGGTAAGGAACATTTTCAAATAATTACTTCTGAAAATGAAATTTATACATATGACTCTATGGAATTTTCTGAAAATCTGTTTATTAGTGAAATATTTTATGAGGATCATGATTTCCCTCAAACATTTTTTGATATTGATAGAAAAAAATACCATAATTCGGATCCATTCATTAAAAATTACAAAATTAAAGGGTGTTTTGGAAAAGTAATTAAATCTCAAGGTGAATTCGGGAGTGCTGTCTGTGTCTATTATAAGAATAATCCTAACATCTCAGGTCAGGATAAATTAGTACTCTTCTTAATTTGTGATGCAATTGAAATTGAACAAAGAAGATGGCAAGTACAACGAGATTTAGAGGAACAGAATATCACTTTAGATAAAATAAATAAGTTAAAAACAGAACTATTTTCAAGAACTTCACATGAATTAAAAACGCCTTTAATATCAATCAAGGGTTTTACAGAGCTTTTATTAACCCTCCATAAATCTAAATTAGATACTGAAGTCATATCGATTTTAGAAGAAATTGAAGATGGAAGCAAGCGTCTAGAAAAAATTATCAATTTATTATTGGAAAGCACGAAATTAGAAGCTGGTCAACTGGAATTGAATCCTTCAGAAGAGGATTTAACCTTCTTAATTAAATTTTGCGTTAAAGAATTAAGAGGCTTGGCATCATTGAGAAAACAATCAATTATATTAGATTTACATGAAAAACTAATTATAGAATTCGATAAAGAAAGAATTTACGAGGTTGTTTCAAACTTATTAGTGAATGCGATTAAATATACACCTCCAGGTGGAAACATAAAGATTAAATCTGAAATAAATAACAATATTTATATAATTTCTGTTCAGGATGATGGTATTGGATTTACAGAAGAAGAAAAAAGTCATATCTTCCAACAATTTGGAAAAATTGAAAGATATGGTCAAGGATGGGATGTTGCTACTGAAGGTACAGGTCTTGGCTTATTCATAACGAAGAAGCTTGTAGAATTACACGGAGGAAAAATTTGGCTTGAATCTGAAGGAAGGAATAAAGGAAGTACATTTTATTTTTCAATTCCAAGGAAATAAAACAAAAAAATAGTTTTCAACTCCTGAATAGTTACTATTTAACTCATAACAAAATCCAGCTTTTAAATTAATATGGACATTTCTGTCTTTAATTGTAATTCTTTCTTGATTTTTAATTGATTATAGTTTATGATATAATTTACAGAAGAACTGGACTCCTAATTTTTTATTAGAAAAATATGCTTTTTCTTAATTAAAATCAATGCTGAAATATACTTTACAATCTTAAAAAGATTTGGTGAATAATATTAACGGAAAGATAAAAAATGAAGAATTAGAAGACATGCCAGAAGTAAAAAAATATTTTTCCAGGATCTATAATGTTGTACCGAAAGAAATTAGAGAAAAACTGAAGAAGTTAAATATACCTAAGGAAAAAAAAAAAAAGTTGAAAAAAGAACTCGCATTTTTATCAAAAGAAAAACAAATTGAGTACTTAGATGAAATAAATAGATTGTATAATCATAAACTTGAATAAAATTAAATTTAAATTACTTTATAGGTTAGCTTTACTTAAAATAAAAGGAAATAAATGAAATTATCCTTTAGCATAATTTCCTTATAAAACTGTAAAATATAAGAAATAATTAATAAGGCAAATTTGATTATGAATTATCTATAACAAATTTTTTTAAGAAATATTCTTTTTCCTCTTTAAGATTATCATTCAATTTGTTTGATCAAACACGTAAAAGTAAACGCCTTGTTTTTTTACAAAATTGCAAATCAATTTGTTATTCCTATACGAGATTTGAAGTAATTATGAGCGAAAATGTGGAAAAATACATAAAAAGAAAAGTCTATAAGTCCACGAGTTCTAGAATTGCCCAAAAATTTGTTGATGCTGGTTTAGAAAAAATAAGAGCTTGTATCAATTGTGGGACTTGTAGTGGTTCTTGCCCCTCAGGACGTCGAACTGCTTATCGCACACGATCAGCGATTCGACGAGCATTGACAGGAGATGAAACTATCTTGTCAGATATCGATATTTGGCTCTGTTCAACTTGTTATTACTGTTACGAGAGATGTCCTCGTGATATTCCTGTAACTGATATGATTATCAAACTTAGAAATATTGCAGTTGAAGAGGGGCATATTTTAGATTCTCATTTTGGGCTAGCTAATAATATTTTTTATGCTACAGGGCATGGTGTACCCGCAACAGGCGAAAATAATAAAAAATGGAGAGATTTAAGAGAATCCTATGGATTACCTCCCTTACCACCAACAGTTCATTCGTATCCTAAAGCTGTAAAGGAGTGCCAAGAATTGATGAAATCTGTTGGATTTAGAAAATTAATGGATAATGCAGGAAAATTAAAAGAAGAACGAGCAAAAGCAGGGGAAAAAGAGAAGGAGGAATAAATATGAGTGAAGATTATAAATGGAGATATGGTTTTTTTTTGGGATGTGTTATTCCTAATCGTTATCCCATGATTGAGGCTTCAATAAGAAATGTATTCGACCATCTTGGTGCTGAAATTTTAGATTTACCTGGTGCTTCATGTTGTCCTGCTCCAGGAGTTTTTAGAGCATTTCATATACCAACTTGGCTCGTTATTGCTGCAAGAAATATTTCTATTGCGGAAGAAATCGGAGTAAATCCAATTACCGGCTGTAATGGTTGCTATGG
>CAYZTE010000076.1:6686-9434 GCA_964481225.1 uncultured archaeon
AAATTGTTGAAATAACAGGAGCTAAAAGTATTGATTATAAGGATAAATACATGTGTTGTGGAGCAGGCGGAGCCGTCAGAACCGCTGTCAAAGAAGTTGCTGCTGATTTCACAAGAGAAAAACTTACTAATATGAGAGATGTTGGAGTAGAAATTATTATTAATTGTTGTCCCTTTTGTCATCTACAACTAGACCTTGGACAAATGGAAGTGAATAATATTTATGCTGATATGATTGGAGAACCATTTAAAATTCCTGTAATATATATCACTCAACTCTTAGGAGTTGCGTTTGGAATGGATCCTAATTTATTAGGTTTAATTAAGAATCATGAATTACAAGGCGTTTCTCCGTTTATTTCTGTGGATCCATTCTTAAATATCGTTAAAGAACAATTAATATAGGAGGGAAAAAATGACAGAAGCTAAAAAGGGAATAAAAGTTACAGGCAATGAACGACCTAAAATTGGAGTATATATTTGCCATTGCGGAGTAAATATTGGTGGTGTAGTCTCTGTACCAGATTTGGTTGAATATTCTCAAACACTTACAAATGTCGAAGTAGCACGAGAATATAAGTTCTTTTGCTCCGATGTAGGTCAAAAGATGATTAAAGAGGACATTGAAGCTGGTCTGGTAAATAGAGTTATAGTTGCGGCGTGTTCACCAAGAATGCATGAACCTACTTTTAGGATAACTTGTAAGGAAGCGGGATTGAATCAATTTTTGTTTGAGATGGCAAATATTAGAGAACATTCGACATGGGTTCATATGAGAGATCCGAAAGGTGCTTATGAGACCGCTAAAGACCATATTAGAATGGCTGTAGCAAAGGCAAGAGAGTTGAAACCACTAGAAGTCCAGAAAGTGAAAGTAGAACCATCATGTTTAATAATTGGAGGAGGAATTGCGGGAATGAACGCTGCTTTAGACCTTGCAACTGAGGGGTATAAAGTGTATCTAGTTGAAAAAACTCCTACAATTGGAGGTCACATGGCTCAACTTGATAAAACATTTCCTACAATGGACTGCTCAAGTTGTATACTTACACCTAAGATGAGTGAAGTATCACGTGAGAAAAATATTGAACTTTTAACATATTCTGAAGTCGTTGAAATATCTGGATATATAGGAAATTTTGAGGTTACGATATTAAAGAAACCTCATTATGTAGATCAAGAAATATGTAATGGTTGCGGAATTTGTGTTGATTATTGCCCTATTGTTGTTGGAAATGAGTTTGATCTCGGTCTAGCTACAAGAAAAGCAATATATATTCCATTTCCTCAAGCTGTACCTGGAGAATTTACAATAGATATGGATAATTGTATTAAATGTGGAATTTGCGCGAGAACTGATGTATGTGAACCGGAAGCAATAAATTTTAATGATGAACCAGAATATATTAAAGTTAAAGTTGGTACGATTATTGTAGCAACGGGATGGGATTTATACGACCCTACTGAGTTAAAACAATATGGTTATGGTAAATATCCAAATGTTATTACTGGATTTCAAATGGAACGCTTATTAAGCTCTTTTGGGCCAGTTGTAGGAAAACCAGTAAGACCTTCAGATTTAAAAGAACCACATAGTATTGCTTTCCTTCAATGTGTTGGAAGTAGAAATTTTAGAGAGGGAGGGAATCAATACTGTTCTAGAGTTTGTTGCATGTATGCAACTAAACAAGCAAGACAATATAAAGAAAAACATCCTGATGCCGACATTTATATATTTTACATGGATGTTCGAGCTTTTGGGAAAGGATATGAAGAGTTTTACGAATCTGCTGGGAGAAACTTCGGAATAAATTATGTAAGAGGCAGGATTGCTGAAGTAAGTGAAGATGAAAAACATAACATTATTATTCGATCAGAAGATACTCTACTGCAACAACCAATTGAGTTAACAGTTGACTTATTCGTTCTTTCTTGCGGTTTGGAACCAAGAGCAGATTCCGATATGATTACATCTTTATTAAGAATTCAGAAATCAGCTGACGGATTCTTCTTAGAAGCTCACCCTAAATTGAGACCTGTAGACACATTAACCGAGGGCATCTTTATTGCTGGTGTTGCTCAAGGTCCAAAAGATATTCCTGATGCAGTAGCTCAAGCTAAAGGAGCTGCTTCAAGTGCAGCTGGCTTAATGGCAAAGGGTGAAGTCGAAGTGGAGCCATTTTTTGCTGTCGTTCGCCCAGAACGATGTATTGGGTGCGGCATGTGTGTTGAAAATTGCACATATGGAGCAATTGAACTTGTTGAGGATCGACATTTTGGTGTTGTAGCAAAAATTAATGAAGCATTATGCAAAGGATGTGGTGCTTGTTCAGGAAATTGCAGATGTTCTGCCATCGATATTATAGGCTTTACTGCTGAACAGATATATTCAATAATCACTGGAAGATTATAAGTATAAAAACAATTTGTTCTTCAAAATAAATATATTTCAACCCATTTATTGAGTAATTGATTCCATGATTGATAAATGGCTTTCAAAGGCTAAATTTAATAAATTATTAGAAAATTTTGTTAAGCGATTATTCTTTAATAAGATTTCAGCTAATCAAATCACGATTATAGCTTTGACTTTTGGTTTATTGAGCGCTTTATCTATTTTTTTAAGTGAGAAATTAATTTGGAGTTTAGAACTTATTATTACTGCTGTTGTTTTAATGAACATATCTTTCTTCCTTGATGCCCTGGATGGCGCTCTAGCAAGATTAGAAGGTCCAACAATTTTCGGAGG
>CAYZTE010000077.1:0-9315 GCA_964481225.1 uncultured archaeon
CGTATCGCCATTTTAATTTTCTCTATAAATTTAGGTATGGATTGAGTTATGGGTCTCTTCATTGTTGTTATGGCGTCCTCTAATGATTCCTTACAGATCAATGCATCAATTGGAATTGCCTTTCCTGTAGAAGATTCTTCAATATAGTGTTTTTCAATACCAATACCACCAATTGCAGCTCCTACACCAACTGCCATTGAACCGGTTTTATCTCCAGTTAATTTTAATCCAGCATCGATCATGATTATGCGTGAGATTTGTTCACCATGCTTTTCAATAAGTTGTTTAATAGCTTTACCAGGTTTTCCTACTGTACCACCTGGTCCTTTTGCCCGAACAACATAGATTACTCTATCCTCAAATTCTACTTCCTGTACTATAGTGTCTCTATTAATTTCATCCGCTTCAACTTCTCCATTTGCCACATCTCTTATAAAGCTAGCAGCGACTAAAGGCCCCAAACCATCTCCAATCGGACTGCCTTCAGAAAAAGCTTTAGCAGCGTGATAAAAAGCTTTAGCCATGGCCAATATTAAACCCAATTGCATTGATATCTGTAATAATAAAATCGTCGATTTTGTTTTTTTACCGAGTATGAGATAGTGTCTAATTAAGCGGTAAATAAAATCAATAGCCATTGTTGCCTCTAATAAGTTTTCTAAATTAGCTCGTTGAGTACTATCCGCATTTGGAGCCAATAATCCAACTTCTTCCTTGAATCGATAATCTCTTACATCTACAACATGATCAAATTTTGGTATAATGCCATATGGATCAAGTGACACAGGAGGTATTGTGACAAAAGTAATAAAATCTTCGAGTTCTATTAATAAATCTTTTTGAGTTTTCTTTTTATCAGCAAATTCTTTAAAATTATTTAACAAGATTTCTTTACATTCATCATTCCATTTCTTTAACTTTTCCAAACCAATTTGTATAGTTTTAGATGCTTTCCATCCCTGTATTTTTTGGCCATAGAAAATTGAAACAAAAATAAGCACGAACCACAACAAACTTATAATAAGAGAAATTGGATCGGTCTGCGTTTCACCAAATTGGAAAATATTATACATTTTTATTCTAAAATTTAGAGATTTTTTATATATTTAATAACTTAAGTTTGTATAATAAAAAAATTTATTTATTCTTTTCCATTATGAACAATAGTTAAATAGAACTCATAACTTTTTTATGATTGAAGAAGAAGACGATGAGGAAATTTTAAAAAAAGGAATTACTTTTAAGAGCGTTCTGAAAAATCTTTTTTTTATCTTGTTAATCATTATTGGGCTATTATTCATTTACGTTGGAATTGGTCCTGATCCACTTTCTAGCTGGTCGATTGGCTTTATGCTTATATGTTTTGGTGCCACATTAATCCAATTACAGAAAAGTCCGCCAGAGCCCATCAGACAAACACTAACAATTTTAATTTGCAAGTTATGTGGTATAACCAAAGTTAGAAATTATGAAAAAGGAGATTTTGTTTTTAAAAAGAAAGATAACTGTGATAAATGCAAGGATTTCATGGAGATTAAACAGATCTATTCCGTAAGACTTAAAAAACCCACCGAACCGAAAAAGATTCAAGAAGATAAATCCCAAGGTTTTAAAATAAAAAGATGATTTATTTAATGATTTTCTTAATTTGGTAAGGTGTTAATCAAATTCTTAACAAAGTTGGGTTGGGTGGAACTTTCGATCATCTTCACAATGGACATAAATATCTTATTAAAACAGCCTTATCTATTTCTAAAAAGATTGTTATTGGTTTAACAACAGAAAAATTATTAAAGAATAAGAAAGTGGCTTCAAAAATTGAAGATTACAAAACAAGAGAAAAAAAGATTAACAATTTCATAGAAAATATCACAGATCTAAACCGAGTTGAAATTGTAGAATTAAATGATCCATATGGACCTCCAATTAACGAACCTGAATACGAAGGTATAGTAGTTAGCCAGGAAACTTATGAAACTGCAATAAAAATAAATGAGATTAGAGAAAACAAGGGTTTTAAGCCTTTAATAATTATTGTAATTCCAATTATAAAGGATGAAAACAACAACAAAATAAGTTCCACGGCTATTCGAGAAAAATTTATGTAATAAAATTTTTTATTAATCATTGTTATATTAAATTATAAAAAAATGGATACTTGAGTAAAGAGAAATATGAATTTAAGAAAAAACATCAATTACTTAAAAATTAGACTTTATCAAGGTTCATTTTTCTTTCAATACTTTATTCTGCCAAGGGAATAATCACTCATTATTGAATTTACTCTCTTGGCTGCGGACTATTTTGGCTTTATTAATTTTAAAATTAAATATTTTACCATTATTAGCAATGAAAATTCTTGCTAATTCAAGAACGAGCAATTTTAAACGATTACATTCACGAAAGATTTAAATAAATTAGAGATTTTAAAAATAATAACGAAAAAAATAATTTTTTAACTCGATATAATGACCATCAACCTTAAAAAACAAGTAATTGACATTTTAAAAATATTAAAGAAAAAAAGTAGTGAAGTTTTAGCTGCAGAATTAGCAACAGAATTGAAAATTGATTATATTGTACTCATGTCAGCTGTAAATGATTTAGCCGAGTACAATTTGGGAGGTTTTAAAGAAGAAAAAATCTATCTAATTTCTCTAAATAACGAAGGTAAGGCTTATTTGAAAAAGGGATTACCAGAACGCCAATTATTAAATTTAATGTTAAAAAGTGAAATTAAAGAAATTAATATAGATACCTTGTTAGGGCAATCAAATTTAAATAAAAATATTTTTTATGTAGGAATTTCAAATTTAAAGAAAAATAGATGGATTGGTCAAAGTAAAGCTACAGGAGAAAACAAATTATACCTTATTACTGAAGAGTTTCCTCAAACACCGCTTGAAAAATTTTTAGAAAAATTTGAAGAAAAGACTGTTTTTGATTATTCTGCGTTTTCTAATGAGGAATTAAAATTTTTGGATATTTTAAATAAAAGAAAATTAATCAATAAAACCCGTAAAACTCAACGAATCATATATTTAACTAAAAAGGGGAAAAGTATCAATATTTCTCAAATAGAAGAGTTAAAGCAAGCTAGTAAAATAACTTCAGAGATGTTAAGTTCCGGAACTTGGAAAAATTATGATTTAAAACCTTTTGATGTTATTAAACCGGGTCCACTATTAAAAGCTGGAAAAATTCACCCGATGGTTAGGTTAATAAATGAAATTAGAGAGATTTTTTTATCTATGGGATTCACTGAGATTAGAGGTCCTATCATTGAAAGTGCATTTTATAATTTTGATGCATTATTTCAACCACAAGATCATCCAGCTCGAGAAATGCAAGATACTTTTTACTTGGATAATCCAAGAGTCGCAAAATTGCCAGAAGAGGATAGAGTCTTAGCAGTTAAAGAAACCCATGAAAATGGTGGAGATTCAGGTTCTCTTGGATGGGGATATAAATGGAACATCAATACAGCAAAGAAAACTGTATTAAGAACGCATACTACCGCAACTACGATAAGAAGATTAGCGCAATTTTATAGAAATAATGATAAGGTTCCAGTAAAAGTGTTTTGTATTGATAGAGTATTTCGAAATGAAAGAGTAGATAGATCTCATTTAGCAGAATTCACTCAAGTCGAAGGCATCGTTATTGATGATAATGTAAATCTGTGCGATTTAATAGGACTATTGTCAGAGTTCTATAGAAAATTAGGATTTAAAAAGATAATAACCAGACCAGGATTCTTCCCGTACACTGAGCCGAGCATGGAAGTATCCGTGTATTATGATAAATTGGGTGAGTGGTTAGAAATGGGTGGGTCTGGTATCTTTAGACCAGAAGTTACATACCCATGGGGTATTAAGGAACCTGCTCGAGTGTTAGCATGGGGTCAAGGATTGGAGAGAATTGCAATGCTATATTTTGGGCGCGAGGATATTAGAGATTTATATATTAATCCAATAAAATGGTTAAGACACCAATCATATTAAAAAGAGGTTAAATAAATGCCAACATTAGAATTAAAACTTGAAAGATTAGAGCGATTAGTTGGAAAAGAATTAGATATTAAACAATTAGAATATGATTTACAATGGATAAGTTTAGATTTGGAAGATATTAATGAAGAAGAACAAATAATTAAGGTAGAGTATAATCCTAATCGCCCTGATTTTTCCAGTCCAGAAGGTATTGCAAGAGCATTGAAGGGTTATTATGAAATAGAATTAGGGCTTCCATCTTATGATGTTTTGTCCGGAAAAATTGAGTTAAATGTAGAACCAATTGTGAATAAAGTTAGACCTTATATTGTCTGTGGAGTTATTAGGGATCTTGATCTAGATGAAGATGAGGTTGCAACCTTAATGAACATCCAAGAACAACTTCATTGGGCAGTAGGAAGGGATAGAAAAAAAGTTGCGATTGGTGTTCACGATCTAGATAAGATAATACCACCATACAGATATACAGCTGTCAAACCGGATTCCGTGAGTTTTATTCCTTTACATGGCGATGGTTATCCTATGAATTTAGAAGAAATCTTATTGCTACATGAGAAGGGTATTGAGTATGCTCATATCCTAGAAGGAAAAGAAGTATATCCTATAATTTTTGATAGTAAAAATGAAGTTCTATCTTTTCCTCCAATCATAAATGGAATTATAACAACAGTGACCGATAATACAAAAAATTTATTTTTAGATTTAACAGGAACTGATTTCAAAGCTGTGAATTTAGCTTTAAATATTTTATCAACTACATTAGCAGATATGGGCGCTAAATTAGAAAGTGTGAAAGTGAATTACCCCGATGGTAAAAGTATTATTACTCCAAACTTAACTCCTGAGAAATGGGAAGTTGAAATAGATTATATTAACAATATTATTGGATTAAATTTATCCCCTAATGATATAATAAAGTGTTTTTATAAGGTGAGAATGGATGCTAAAAAATCTAAGAAAAATGGTTATTTAGATATTTGGGTTCCTGCTTTTAGAGGAGATATGATGCATCCTGTTGACTTGACAGAAGATTACGCAATTGGATATGGATATGATAAATTACCTACAACTATTAGAGAAGGAGGTATTGGGGAATACCACTTAACACAATCATTTTCAAATAAAATAAGGACAATTATGATTGGCGCTGGTTATTTAGAGGTACTTAATTTCATTTTAACAAATTCAGAGAGACATTATAAATATATGAAACAGGATTTTAAAGAAACAAACCACGTTCAAATTTCAAATCCAGTTTCAAGAGAATATGATACAACTAGAACAACAATTTTACCTAAACTGATGGAAACTTTACAATATAATCGATCGGAAGAGAAACCTATAAGAATCTTTGAAGTGGGTGATGTTATTTTATTAGATCCAGATGTAGAGACGGGAGCAAAAAGAGAAATTCATTTATCTGCCGTTTCTTATCATGAGTATGCTGATTTTACAGAAATTAGATCAACTTTAGACTTTATTATGACATCTTTAGGATATAATAATAGATTTGAGATAAAACCTGAAAGAAATCCAAGTTATCTTATTGGTAGATATGGTAGCATTTATTTGGATGAAAATAAAATAGGTGAGATTGGTGAAATTCATCCAGAAGTGTTATTGAATTTTAAATTAGAATTTCCCGTAGCAGCAATGGAATTAAATCTCCAAGATTTTTTTAAAGAATAAATTCTTCTTCAATTTTTAATCAATCATAAAGTTGAATTTAAATGAATGAAAAGGAAAATTATAAAAAACAGATAGAAGAATATCGAGAGAAAATCAATAAAATTGATGATAAAATTATTGATCTCCTAAATGAAAGAGGAAAAGTAGTTCAAGAAGTAGGTAATCTCAAAAGATCCTCGAATATGGATGTTTATCAACCTCAAAGAGAAAAAGAGATTATAGAAAGGATAATCAGTAAGTCCAAAATATTAAAACCTACGAGTATTGAAGCAATCTGGCGAGAGATATTAAGTGCTAGTAAATTAATTCAAGGATTTATTAATAAAGTAGGATTTTTAGGACCTCAAGGAACGTTTACCCATCAAGCAGCTTTAGAATATTTTCCTAAAGCAGGTTCAGAATTTAAAGCGTTTAGCAGTACTTTGGAGATTTTTGAAAATATTGAAAAAGATATAATCGATTTTGGAGTAATTCCAATCGAAAATAGCCTTCAAGGTACTGTAAGAGAAACGTTAGATTTACTAATTGAAAAAGAACTTATCATTTATGGAGAAATTGAGTTAAGGATTGTCCAAAATTTAATTTCATTGAAAAATTCGGATTTATCAAAAATTAAAACTATAATTTCTCATCCTCAAGCATTTGCTCAAACAAGAACATGGATTAAAGCGAACCTACCAAATGTTAATTTGATTAATATGAATTCAACTGCAGAAGCCGTGAGTAGGGTTAGTGAATTAAAAGATGTATCTTATGCCGCCATCGGTACCGTATTCTCTAGTAATTTATATAATTTGAAAATTTTAAGTTCAAAAATTGAAGATAATCCGTTGAACTATACAAGATTTCTAATCTTATCTAAAAAAGGAAATGAAGAAAAAGAGGGAAAAATAAAGACCTCCGTAGTTTTCGTGACAAAACACGTTCCAGGAGCTTTATACCGAGTATTAAAGATTTATGCCGATGCTAACATTAATTTATTGAAAATTGAATCTCGTCCAAGAAGAAGAGGGCGTTGGGAGTATATTTTTCTAATGGATTTTGAGGGAGATAAAGAAGATCCTATGATTAGAGAAGTGTTAAAGTTAATGAATGAAAGTGTTATTTGGTGTAAAATATTGGGATCTTATCCAATGGTAAAATAGTTTATATTAATTCTAATTTTAGAAACTTTTTTACTTAACAAAAATTTTATAAACATACTCTTTTGAATTAAATTATAAATCAGAGCAAATTAAATTTAGATCTTTCTTATCAATATTAAATTAAAAATTGGTCTGGAATAGATGGTCGAGAATATAAGATTTGATGGACGCAGATTTGATGAAATAAGAAATATCACCATAAAGAGAAATTTTCTGAAATATCCAGAGGGATCCGTTTTAATATCTCAAGGTAGCACTAAAGTTATTGTAACTGCATCAGTTGTAGAATCAGTCCCACGATTTTTGGTAGATACAGGAACGGGGTGGATTACGGCTGAATATTCAATGTTACCAAGAGCGACGCAAGTAAGAAATCAAAGAGAAACCAATAGAGGAAGATCTATGGAAATTCAACGATTGATCGGACGTAGCATGCGGGCTGCTTTTAATTATGAAAAACTTGGAGAGCGTACAATTAAAATCGATTGTGATGTAATACAAGCAGACGGAGGAACGAGGTGTGCTTCTATAACTGGAGCATTTATTGCTGTTTTTGATGCAATAAATTATCTTTATAATCAACAGCTAATCTATGTCTTTCCGGATTATAAAGTAATAGCAGCAATTTCATTAGGGCTAAAAGATAACCAAGTTTTACTTGATTTGAATTATGTTGAAGATTCAAAGGTGGATGTTGATTTTAACTTGGTTATGAATGAAGATTCAGAAATTATAGAAATACAAGGAACTGCTGAAGGTGCTACGTTCACAAAAAAAAAACTGAGTGAAATTATAGAGTTAGGTGAAAAGGGTATTTTAGAATTAATCCAGATTGAAAAAGAAGAATTAAATTTATAGTCTTTTCATCCATATAAAGAATTATCTTTAAAAAAAGTAAATAATACTAATTTAAAATTTTAAATCCAAGTTTTCAATACTTTTTACTATTTTTGACTTTTCATCAAGAATGCTTAGTGAATTTAAGTGTTCATCTCTAATTTCTCTAAATTCATTTAATTTTATCGTTTTTTTATCAATTAAATTATTCTGCTCTTTTGGATCTGATTTTAAATTAAAAAGAAATTCCTTGTTTTTTTCTTCATTAAATATATACTTCCATTCATCTGTTCTAATTGATAACATGATAAATCCATCATTTCTATTTCTTCTCATCATCCCATTTTTTTGATAACATTCTGAAAAAATGTATTTCTCTCTACTTGTTGAGTTTCCTTTAACTAAAGGTAAAAGACTCTTCCCTTGGAAACTATCAGGAATAGGAATCCCAAAATAATCTAAGATTGTTGGTGCGATATCAAGTAATTGGACAATTTCATTAATTTTATTTATTGTACTTTTTTTTCCCAATTCAATAATAAAGAGTGGAACGTGTAATAATTCTTCGAAAACACTTCCTATATGACCAAAAAAGCCATGTTCATAAAAATTCTCTCCGTGATCTGCAGTTATGATTATTAAACAATTCTTTTGAAATCGTACATTTAAGATTTCTATGATTTTCCCTAAATATTCATCGATGTAATTTATTTCACCATTATAAAGAAGTTTCAAATCATCCAAGATATCTGGGGTGATTTTAAATTTTTGGGGATTATTAAAGATCTTATCATTTAAAAACTCTCTACGGGAAAGAGAAATATCTCTTTTTCTAAAATTTAAAATATTTCGAGTGGGAGGATTATAAGGATGATGAGTATCCATATAATGAGCCCATAAGAAGATTGGCTTCTCTTTTTTAGTTACAATGGAGATAACTCGATTAGTGACATAAGGGGCACTATAAGTTATCGGTGTGAATGGTAATAATATATCCGTAATAAAAGGAAGCTTTTCTTTAAGCCAAACTTTTATTTTATTAAAACCTTTAAGCCGAAAGATTAATTTATTTAAGAGATTTTTGTAATCCAAAATCCTGTTTATATAAAAGCTAACTAAATGTTTTAAATTTTTATTCTTTTTAAGATTAGAGGCAGTCTTATATCTTCCTCCATCTAAAAAGATATCAAATCCACGATCATAATTAAAAAAACTTCCTAAATTAGGATTACTATGAATAGCAAAAGAAAAAATTCCATTTTCTTTTAATATTTGAGGTAAAGTAATTTTTTGCTTAGGTAAAGGACTATATCCTCCATCTAAAAATGGTAAAATTGAAGTAAAAATTGCTGAAAAAGCAGTTGGAGATTCAGGACCATTAGTTATTGCATTCAAAAAGGTTGTTCCTTCCTCAACAAATTTTTCTAAATTTGGTGCGGTAATTTTTTGATATCCATAGGATTTCAAATGATCTGTCCGCAAAGCATCTATTGTTATTAAAATAACTGCTTTATTTTCTTGAACCTTATTCATTAAAAAATATAATAAAATTTTACATAATAAAATTTTGATATCGTTAGCACTTAATGAATCAATGTAAGATTTGCTTCTTGGATGGATTTACAATATTA
>CAYZTE010000078.1:0-1756 GCA_964481225.1 uncultured archaeon
TGGTGCTGTGGAGCAGGTGGTGGAGTTAAAAGTCAATTTCCAGATTTAGCAAAAGATATTTCTAAAGAAAGAATTAGAGAAGCAGTGGAATCTGGAGCAGAAATATTGACTACTAGCTGTCCATTCTGCATAGGAAATTTATTAGATGCATATGAAGAATTAGAAGCTGAAATAAAAGAGAATATTCAGGTAATTGATATTATAGACTTAATCACTTCGAAACTATAACTCTTATTATTTGCTCAAGTTTAAATATATTTTATTTTATTTGTTTATAAAAAAGATTGATTATTTTTTTCCAAAAAATCAATTTAACGATATTAAAATGATGTAAAATTATGGCAACAAAAGTAACATTTATAGGAAAGCCAGCAATGGGAAAAACGACTATTAAAAAAGTCATTTTTGAAGGAGAAGATCCGAATGAACTTATCCTATTCCCACTCGAAGCCACCATTGGAATTAAATATTCTATGCATGAATTCATGAACACGAAAGTTAGTTTAATTGATGCGCCAGGACAATCATTACCAATTATTTTAGAAGATGAACAAAAACAAATAATAACATTTGGAGATTCCAGTGCCATTATATACATTTTTGATTATCCTACGTGGATCTCAGAATCGCAAGATCTTATTGATGATGTAAAGAAAATTTATGAAATTAGAAAAAAGCATGGCTTTGATGCCAAAATTATTCTATTTCTACATAAAATTGATCTTCTAATTACTAAAAAAATTGGCAGCATGCTTGCCTTAATCAGGAGGCAAATAATTCGACAATTAAATCTTCCAGAGGAATTGCCTATTTATTTCACCAGTTTACATCCAAATTTAATATATACTACTTATAATGCTATTTCAGACACAATTAGTAATTTCTCAGAAGATACTTCAACCTTAAAAGAAATTATTAGAAAAAAAATAACAGATTTGCCAAAAACAAGCTGTTTTATATCAAATCAAGAAGATAATCTGATTATTCAAGAAATGTCAAGTGATTTTGACACCAGTGTACTTTTTTATCTATATGAAAAAATCTATCATTTAAGCAAATCCTCTGAATTTACGACAACAAAGACGAGCATAATAAGCCCTGGTTCTAAAATTTTAAATATGTTAATACAAGATATAAATAAATATCATCCTAATTTTAAATATATAATTTTGCTATCTGAAACTATAGAACAAGAAGATATGACAAAGATATTAGATGAATTAAAAGAAGAATTGAGTCTATATTATCAATAAAATTAAAACTTTAAGAAAACCTCTAATATGTTGCGACAAGTCTTTATAGTTTTAAATGATAAAATAAAATATCAAAGAAGCTACGCAAAAGGCCTAGAGGATTCCATATTCATAAATGTTTATCAAAAAATTAAGAAAGTTGCATTTTCGAAATTTGGAGGGGAGACAGGAACTTATGAGTTTTTTGAGTATAAGCTTTCATACATAGTCGATGAGAATTTAAACTTAATCATACTTTTTGTGTCTGGATTGGGTGATAATTTTGATGATGTTAAACCTCAATTGAAAAAATTCAAAAAAGAATTTTTAGAGTTTTATGGTGATGGTATTAAAAGTGAGGATTTCGAAATAGAAAGTGATGTTTTAGACCCTATTGTTGATAATGTACATAGAAATTTAAAACCCAAAATATCACTAGTGGGCTTTTCTGGCGTTGGAAAAACTACAACCACTAAATTAATAAAATCTGAAGAGATTCCCATGCAACACATTCCCACGATAAC
>CAYZTE010000078.1:1856-3374 GCA_964481225.1 uncultured archaeon
TGTTTGTTCAAGAATTTTTTCAATTTTTTTATCTAATTTAATATCTAAGAAAAGCCCATGTTTCGAAATACGAAAAATTGAGAAAGGAATATGATTAAAAAGTATGGTATTCCTTATTTCACTTTTTCTCAGTTCTTCTTTATTTTGCATTTTTTCTATGGCTGTACCTAATTCAATCCCTACTGAAATGATTAACTCCATCTCTTCAGGAGAGAGTGATTTTGTATCCTTAAAAATCATATTTATAGATCCAATAATTTCGAATTTTGAAAATAATGGGATTATTGCAGCAGAACCGAGTTCGATTCCTTCAAAAAATTTTTCTAACAATTCTGGAAAATTGTCATTATTAAGCACTACTCCCTTATTAAAAACAATATCATAAGGATGTTTGTTTAAATCTAATTTATTATTTTGCAGAACATAATTTGAAGGAAATCCTTTATGAACTTTGATTCTGACTACTTTTCTAGATTTATCGACCAAATATACACAACATCCTTTAAGATTAAACAAATCAATAAAAATGTCTCGTATATTAGTTAATAATTCTGTTAGATTATTAGCTTGATTCGTAATGCTTATGATTGTATTTAATGTGTCCATTTTTTTAACCTGTTCCTTAAGTTTATCCTCAATTACTTGGATATCAGTAATATCATGAAATAGATATTGTATAAAATACTCATCTCCTAATTGGATTTCGTTTACACTAACTTCTAAGTATAACTGTTTGCCAGTAGATTTTCTAAATCTTGAAATGATTGGAGGTGGTTGATCAATTAATTGTTTAACCATATTTGGATCTATTAAGCCTTCATCAAATAATTCAAGTTTAAGGGCATGAAGTCCAACAATGTCCTCCCTAGATTGTTCAACCAACTTTTCAGCTTCTAAGTTAGCATCAACAATTGTTCCATTCTTACGATTTATTATGATAATTGCATCTCTTGCAGCCTTAAAAAGTGCTTGATAACGATTTTCAGCCATTTTTAAGGTTTTAATTGCGGGTTTAATAGATTCAAAATAAGAGAAGAAGAAATTTTCGATTTCCCTTAATTTCTCAGGATCACTCTGAATATCTTTTAATTTATTATCAAAACCCTCATAGGCATCCTCCATATTTATTAGATATTGTGCAAAATTTTCAAGAAGTTCATGTGCTAACATTAGTGTTATATTACTTTTAATATCAGTTAGAAGACTAACCATTAAACTTTCATTTCCGCCCCTTGCATGTTTGTTAGGCAATTTAAAAAACAAATTTGCTGTTTTTATTTCTTTAAATATATGAATAAAAACCCCTTTTGTTTGAACTTCAATTAAAGAAGGAACTTCCTTTACAATTTCATCTTCTAATGATTTAGGTGCTTTCAAAAAGATTTTTGGACCATAAAATGGATCAAAGCGACTAAGTATTAAAGCTTCCAAGGTTTTCACAGATTCAATATAATTTAAAACTCAATTTTAAGGTAATAATTGAATTATTAAAATTTATATTTATGTTAAAATGAACAA
>CAYZTE010000078.1:3474-8520 GCA_964481225.1 uncultured archaeon
TATGGATTTTGTGTTTCAAAGGCTGTTTTATTATCTTCATTTGCAAGAGCTGTTGGAATTCCTGCCCGGGTTCATTTAGCAGATATTAGGAATAATAAAGTACCACAAGAGATAATCGATTTGTTAGGAACAAATATCTTTTATTATCATGGTTATAGCGAACTCTATATTGATCAAAATTGGATAAAAGCAACACCAGTATTTGATAAAATTACCGCTTTTAAAGCTGGTTTTTTGCCTCTTGTTGAATTTGATGGAATAAATGATGGCATACTTTCAAAATATGACCCTGATGGTAATCTATTCATTGAATATGTTAAAGATAGAGGGGTATTTGCTGAACTTCCCTATGATGAGATGGATCGAGACATAAGGAAAAAATATTACAAACATGTATTCGAAAAAGGGATTAAAACTCTCAATAAAAAATAACAAAATATTTATATTCAATTAAAAAAATCTTTAAGAATCACCATTTTTTTTACTATTTATGGAGGATTTGGAAGTTTATCTTCAACCAAATGAATTTTTTGATTTTAATAAGAAGAGAGTAAGAGATAAAGCTTTTGAAATTACTAATGGTTTAAAAAATGACAAGGAGAAGGCAATTGCTCTCTTTTATTGGGTAAGAGATGAAATTAAATATAACATGTTAACATATGTGCCTAATGTTAAAGAAAATTTTAAAGCGAGCGTAACCTTACGGCGACGCAATGGATTCTGCGTCTCAAAATCTATTCTTTTATCATCTTTAGCCAGGGCAATAGGAATCCCAGCACGCATTCATTTAGTTGACCTAATTAATCATAAAATCTCTCAAAAAGTTATTGATTTTATGGGTACTAATATCATGTACGTACACGGTTATAGCGAATTTTATTTAAATGGGAAATGGGTAAAATTAACACCTTCATTTGATCCCAAAACTGCCATAAAAGGAAAGTTTCTACCAATGGTTGAATTTGATGGAGAAAATGACGCCGTTTTTCCTAAATATGATAATGAAGGCAATCAGTTTGGGGAATATCTCACGGATAGGGGGGTACATGCTGATCTAGCACTTGACCATATTGATAGAATTTTCGAAGAAAAATACACTTCATATGCTCTTTACAAAAAAGGATTAAATATTAAACAGATAAAAGATACAACCTTAACTTATAAGAAATAGATGCTCTATATAAAAACTTTTCATCTTGAGTGGTTGCCATTAAGGCAACAAAATCCCTCGAATGCCTCCCAGTAAGTATCTTCTATAACAGCTAAAGTTATTTCACCATAACTCGATTAATCAAAAGATATTTTCTTTAATATTACCTTAATTATTTAGATCGAATAAATTAAAAACTTTTTAACTCTATAATATTAGATAAATTACTAAAAATATATTATCGGAGATCTAAAAAAATGCCCAGTGCAATTATCCTATATGAAATAGATGAATCTTTTGGACCAAATATTTTAGCTGAATATTACTTAAAACAAGATGATAAAATAACGCCCGCAATTTTAAAGGAATTTTCTGATAAACACGTTAAAAAAGAACTCTTACATGCAAACATCCTCGAGGATAATAATCGTTATTATTCAAGTATTGTTAATGCCAAATCTATTGAAAAAGATAATCTCTACTTATGCTTTAAGCTACGAGAAGGAGAAACTCTAGTGTCATTAAAAAGTATATTTGATAATGTTGAAGAAAAGATCGTGAAAAAATTTACAACCGATAAAAAGAAAATGAGTGAATTGCTTAAAGACGCATTGAATTCAATACTGAGTTTAATGGAAAAATTGCAAGAACCAAAAATCATTAAAGAAACGATTAATGAAAGGACAAAAATAATGATTGATGATGGCAAACTGCAAGAAGCTCGAGAATTAATTGATCTTGGAGAAAAAATTCCAGAAAAATTATCAGCTGAAGTGAGACTAGCAGAGCAACTGTTAGTAGAAAAATCGTATAGAAAAGCTAAAAAGAGTTTTTTACAAGCAGCTGAATTAGCTGTACTGATTCAGGAAAAAGAAATTGCCTCATTTTTAGAAAATAAAGGTGAACAAGTTGGTAATTTTCCTGACCTAATTAGAGAACGTGAAAGTCTCTATAAAGATATTGAAAAAATAATTACCGAATTACAAAGTAATAGATTGTATTTATATAACTATTTGGTTGACCCTTTAGAGAAATTACTCGATATATCAAATATTTTCGAAGAAAATGAATTGATTGATGTACTTACAAAATTAAAAAATACAACTCAAAGAGCTTCACGATTAGCTAAGGACTTATATGGATTAGATAACAAAATAAAGGAATTTTTAGATAAAATCTAAAAATATTTTTTAGATCTTCTTGAATATGATTTTAATTTTTTTAACTTATTCAATTGAGTCTTCATCTGGGGGAGTTTCTTCTGCAATCGGTGGGTGATATTCCCCAATATCTGGGAAAACAATTTTTGCAATTTGCCAGCCTTCTAATGTTGGATGCTTTAATGCATTTTCAATTAATCTCTCTCCAGTTTCATTATTTAACTCTACTTTATGAATTTCAGGGGTATTTTGTAAGATTGATTCGAATTTAGCTCCGCCACTTCCTTCTGGCACAATCAGAATCGCAACATTAATAGCTCTTTCAGTAATCGCATCTTTTAATCGTTTAGCAGCATAATAGCCTGCTACTCCTGCACTTCTGTCAAATGTTTTAATTGAGGGAATTTCTAAACCCCATTTTTTACCTTCAGCTTCGACTAAAGCGGCTAAAGTTTGCGCTCTTTTTCCCAGCTTGAATTTAAATTCCATTTGGGTTTTAAATTTTTTTCCTTTTTGTTCTCCCACCATACTAATACATTTTAAAGTGGCGCCAGCAACAGACTGAGGATTTACATCAATACTGTATTCTTCTTCTGCTAAAATGTCTTCAATAGTCTTTTTAATAACTTCCCTTGGTTTTGAGAAATCTATCACTTCTTCTTCAGCTTGAGGTTTAGCAGTCGCAACAATTTCAGCTCCAACTCTCAAGAGTTCTTCCACGGCCATCTCTTCCATGACAACCTTATCTATAAACCTCCTACATAATTTAATGGAATTCCTTGGATTACCTTGAGTTTTTTCGTAAATCATTTCAATTAACTTCTCATTTAACGGAAAAAGTGGATATAATGGTGGGTTCAAATTATTCTCATCCCAAAATGTTTCCATTGATTTAGAGAAAAATATTTTCAAATCGTTTAGACTAAACGGTTTTAATTCTTGTTCAGGTTCCATTCGTGATCTTAATGGAGCATCAGCAATCTCGATAATCCTTGGCCATACCTCTTTTAAAACAGCTATTGTAATGACTAATCCTTTAACTTCATTATATAATCTCTTTAAAATTTCAAGAAATTTTCTCTCCGCAACTTCACCTAACATTCGATAGGGCGATTCGAGTTCATCAAAATAAAGAATAAGCACCCTATCTATATTTTCCGTTATGATTTTAATTAATGCGAGGCAGACATCATCTTCTTCCATAACACTATTAATCCCTAATTCATTTAATTCTTCATCTTCTAAATCTTCACCAAGAAGCCACCTTTCTGCAAGGGCTTTCTTATTTTTATCTAATTGGTAAGTAACTAAGGCTTTTACGCAATCAGCAAAAATCCCAGGAAATTCTCTAATTCCCTTTTGAAGGACTTCCTCAATTTTAGGCTTTTGGAAAATTCCTTTCTTTTCTCCGCCCCACTTTTTAATTAATTTTTCTGAGACGATGTCCAATATTTCTGGTCCCACATCTTCAATTAAGCAAGTATACACATGTAATAAAACACGAATACTCGCAGGTGGACTTGGAACATAGACAATCGTCCAATCCACAGGCTCTATTTGACTTATTTCTATTTCTTGTGCTTCTTGAGTAAGTTCTAATTTCTTTCTATTCTCTCTTTCTTTATCCTTAAATGAATGGTATGCATGAGTTTTCCCAGTTCCAGCCGATCCTAATATTGGGATTAACCTGCTCGATCTATCCCTATAAGTTTGACGAACTAATCTATATACTTCACGATCTATATAGCTTCTAGGTCTTGCAATGTCAACTTTATCAGGTATGTCTCCTCGACTTACAAAATTCGAAAAAGGGAGGATTGGTGCTTCTCGAAGAACATCTAAATACATGTTCTTATCATCATCAGAGAGTTCAGAGTAAATTTTAATCTCCTCTTCAGTTTTTAATTTTTGATAACTAAATTTTTAATTGGAATAGATTTATTAATCTAAACAATTTTTTCTAGAATATAAGCTATTTAGTTTTTAGCTATTATAATATTTAATTAATAATTTTGCCTATTAAATTTAATTGATATTACAAAATTCAATAACCCTTGAGAGATGAATAAGGATGACGAAAAAAAATAAGAATGACGATGAGGAGGATGAAGATGAAAAAGAGGAACCTCTCGACTTTTTTAAATATTTTGAGGATCCACAAAAATTCTTTACTGACCCAAATAAATTTCTTTTAGATCCCAAAAAATTATTTGGTTCTAAAGATTTTAGGAATTTATTCAAAGATATTTTTGAAAGGATTTTAAAGAAGTTACCTCCTGAGTTCCGAAATCTTTCTCCTGAGGATATTACTAAAGAATTCATGAAAAATAAGTCAAAATTTGGATTTCCAATGATGTATGGCTTCAATATTAATATAGGTCCTAATGGTAAGCCAAGAATAGATTCTTTTGGTAATATAGAACCTAAACCATATTCCGGAGAACCCATTGTTAAATCAAACCGAGAACCATTAGTGGAAGTTAGTGAGGAAAGAGACCAAATAATAGTAATAGCTGAAATGCCTGGTGTTACGAGAGATAAGATTGAGTTAAAAGCAACGAGTCATAGCTTGATAATCTCAACAAGGGAAAATGCAAGCAGAAATTATTATAAAGAAGTTGAGATGCCTTCGCCTATAAATTCTGACGTCGCAAAAGCACGTTACACCAACGGTATACTTGAAGTGCGATTGAAAAAAATTGATGAGAAACAGACAAGTATTAAAATTGATTAATA
>CAYZTE010000079.1:0-6511 GCA_964481225.1 uncultured archaeon
TTCTCTTACTTCTTCATTTTTTTTTCTGATTTGTTCCGGAAATCCCGAGATTTGCAGGATCGCTGCTTCTATTTCTTCTGCTCCCTGTTTAGCGATTAATTCAGTATCATATGTATCTTGATCTTCAACTGATACAAAACATACTAAGACTAGACCTTCCATTTTTATAGAATCTTCAGCAAATTCCTGAGGATTACTGGTCGCCTCTTTGTTCTTGAGAACCTCTATGTCTTGTGAGTGAATTAATAAGATTTTCATAGTAGATCTTTGTTTTTATTTATTAAATAATACCTATTAATAAATTCTAAATACTTTTCTTACTTTTGATATATAATTATATACCGAATTCAAATTAATTATTACTAAAATTTATCTCAATAATAATGAATCTTAAAAAAGCCTTTTCAGAAATAACTAAATTATTTGACATTTTACATCATGATAGAGAAAAAATTCTGCAGCTATCTCGTAATGTTGTTCGAGATTGTAGTATAGGCATTAAACATATCCATAGAAGAGAATTTGGTAAGTTTCAGGAAAAACTTAACATCATAAAGCCAAATCTTGAGAGTTTAGTTAGATTAGTTAGTGAGAATCCTGGAGTGTTTTCTAAATACTTGAAGACTCCTGAACAAGAATTTACAGAATTAATTGCCTTTTATTCAATTATTAATAAAAAAGATATTCCAACACCCTTGGAGTTGAAAATTAGTCCTATAAATTTTGCTTTAGGTTTAGCAGATGTAATAGGAGAATTACGAAGATATGCTTTAGATAATATAAGAAGATCTCAGATTGACGATTTGAATTACATTTTAGAAAGTATGGATGAGATATATACACATCTTTTTTCTATTGATTATCCTATTGGTGTAACTCAGGATTTAAGACATAAAATAGATGTTGCAAGAAATATAATCGAAAAAACTAGAGGAGATGTCTCGCTCGCTATTCAAATGAATGATTTAAAACAATGTTTTGAAAATCAAATGTAAAATTAAAATACTTTTATTATCTGAAATTAATAGTTTAGCAAAATGAGATGAATAAAATACAGAAACGGATTTTGGTTGCTGGAACATTTGATCTTATTCATGCAGGCCACATCTACCTCATTAATGAAGCTGCAAAGTTAGGAGATGTTTATGTGATCGTAGCTACCGATAAGAATCGTGAATTATTCTCAGGTGAACGCCCTATTATTTCCCAAGAACAAAGACTTGAAGTTATTAAAAGCCTGAAAAATGTAGAAGATGCGAGATTAGGTAGAAGTGACAACGATACGCTTAAAACGGTTGAAGAAATCAACCCAAATATTATTTTACTTGGTCAAGATCAAAGATATAGCATTGATGATCTTAGAAAAGGTCTTAAAGAAAGAGGTCTAAATCATATTGAAGTTAAAAGATTAGAAAAATATTATGATAAATATGAGCTACATAGCTCAAGTTTAATAAAACAAAAAATTATTGAGCGGTATAAACAAAAAAAATCGAAAAATTGCGATAATGGAATATAAGGAAGATATCACTCCAGATAATTACGCTAATTGGTTTGCACTTTATCATCTTTGTCAAAATATCGGTAGTCAGAAAGCCATTCATATTAGCAGTGTTGAGTTTGGAAAGATAATGAATTTGTCTCAACAGACAGCATCCAGAAGGATAAATAATTTGGAAGAAATTGGGTGGATTCAAAGAAAGATTGTCGGAAAAGAGCAGATAATAAGAATCACGAAAAAAGGAGCTGATATGATGCTTGCAATGTATAAAAATTTAAAGCAAATCCTCGAAGGGATATTAATTGTAGGAGAGGTCACGATCGGTATGGGAGAAGGAGGGTATTACGTTAGAATTCCAGGTTATTTAGCACAATTTGAGAAAAAACTTGGATTTAAGCCTTATTTTGGAACATTGAATCTTCAATTAACCGATCTCAATAAAGAACTATTAGATGAAAACTTAAAGAATCGAAACCCAGTTAAAATCGAAGGATTTGAGGATAAGGAACTAGGAAGAACCTATGGATCTGTAGATTGTCATAATTGTCTTGTATCCCGCTTAGATAATCAAGAAATTAAGGTAAATGCGGCAATTTTAAAAATTAAACGAACACACCATAAAAAAAATATTGTTGAAATTTTAGCAAAAGAATACTTAAGAGATGCATTAAATTTAAAAGATGGAGATCGAATTAGAATAGAATTAGTCAAAAAATGATTAGAATTTAAAATTTATTTAAGATTATCATTAGCCTCTTTTTTTATTTGGTAATATATCTTGGTCACTCTAAAAATAAAAGTTCCAATAACAAGCCACATAAAAATAAATAAAAATTCCTCCATAAAACCAAAAAAAAATGCTAAAATCATAGTGAAAAAGATATAAAATAATCTCTCTGACCTCGCCATAAGTCCTAAATCAAGTTCTTTTATATCTCCTTTGAAAAATATAGCCGCTCTTGCCCTGCTGTAACTGATCATGATTGAACTTAAAAACGATATGAATATAATTAATTTCATATCAATGTAATTCCATAGAAATTGGTCCTCGTTAAAAATAAACAGTGCAAAAAAAATAAAAAACTCAGAAATTCTATCCATAAAAGAATCAAAAAATCCTCCAAATTTACTTGATTTATTAGTTAATCGAGCAATTGCTCCATCACAACCATCCAAAATTCCTGTAATAAACACAAAAATGGAAAAAGATAAAAGATTTTGAAAAAACACTAATGAGAAAAAACTCAGGATTGAAAAACAGAGCATAAAAACTGTTGCTAGATTCGGAGTTACACCAATTTTAATTAAACTTTTTGCTATTAAATTCACAACTGGTCGAAAGATATATCTTAATCGAAATTTAGATGGCATTTCATAAATTTCCTAAACTAAATAAGGACTATATTTACGGTTTAAATTAAAAAATATTTTATATTATAAAATAACATAATTTTTTTATTTTGATTATTTTAAATAAGTAATTAATTCATCTAAACAATAAAGAGATTGAAAACTTTTGAAATTGCGTTTAATTTTAAAAACAAAAACTAAGAAAAATAAAGAAGTAAGTATTAAGTTCCATATTGCGCCAAGTAAACATATTGGCTTTATAAATTTCATAAATTTAGCTTTAAATCAAGATGTTCCTATTGAATTATCCTTTGAAAAAATCTCAAAAACTGGTGAGAGAGAGGAGAGTAAAATTCATGGCCAATTTAAACTTCAGGGTAAGGATGAGAAGGGATTGCAAGACTTAGAAGAAGAGATTCAAGATGTAGAACGTAAGAGAAAAAAGTTACAGCAAAAAAAAAAACTAAAATAGCAAATTTTGAATTTTAACGAGTGTTTTATACAACAAGCTTCACTTTATTTGTTTTACCAATTCCTAATTTAAAATTGTTTTTATAATGAAATCAAATGTTTCTTTACAAGTTCCTGGTAGAATTTGTTTAATGGGTGATAAAGTAGACCTTTTAGGTAAACCTGTTATAGGAATGGCAATAAACTTGATGATGACAATCAATTATAAGGAAAATACTGATGACACTATTGAATTTTATAGCCATAATACTAATGAAAGGACACTATTTAAATTAGGTGAATCTCCTCCTCGTAATATCGATTTAGCCTATTGGTGTGTTTTATATGAGAGACTAAAAAAACATATAAGAAATGGATTTTGTATGGAAGTAGATTCTGACATTCCAATTGGAGCAGGATTATCAACCTCAGCTGCTTTATCGATAGGATTTATTAAAGCCATAAATCAAGCATATAATTTGAATCTTTCAAACGCAGAAATTGCAGAACTTGCATATAAAGCGGAAAATCATGATCTTGGTATTCAATGTGGAAGGTTGGACCAATACACTGAAGCTCATGGCGGTGTCGTGTTTATTTACACCGATGATAAAAATCCTCATGTTGAGCCTTTGGATATTCAAGAATTACCCATAGTCGTTGGTGATTCTATGGAGGAAAGAAAAGCATCTACTATATTAAATCGAATAAAAGAGCAGATAAGAAAGAAAGATCCTACAACCTTAAGCGCATTTAAAGTAATAGAAGAGTGCGTTTATCAAGCTCGAGTAGCTTTATTGAAGAAAGATTTTAAAAAGTTAGGGGAATTAATGAATAAACAACAGAAACAAGAGAGTATATTAAATGCTGATACTCAGAAAATTCTAAAGTTATGTAGCGCCGCAAAAGATGCCGGGGCTTTAGGATCAAAACAAATGGGAGCTGGCGGAGGTGGGTGTATGGTTGCTATTGCACCAGGTTATCAAAAAGAAGTAGCTGAAGCGATTGAAAATGCTGGAGGGAAGGCTTGGATTTTCGATATTTTTCGATATTAACTCTTTTTTCAGATTAAAATATCTGACTTCTAAGCTGTGGTGTAATAAATTTTGTTTAAGCAATTAATCTATTTCTTTACTTAAATGAAATAAATCCCATTTTAACAAGACTTTTACATGTACTATAGACTTTATTTTGATCCAAATTTAATTCTTTAGTTATTTGGGTAACGGTTTTTTTACCATCGATCTTCTCATACACTTTATATGAAATTTTGCCAGTTAAATAATGTTTTGGATTAATTTTCTTTGAGGATGTGAACTTTGGAATATAATTATAATATTCTGGAGTTTGTTCTTCCGTCCCTGATTCTTTTTTAAGTTTTCCATTCTGATCTACTGTATCTTCAAAACTTTTTAACCAATTAAAGACCTGATCATTATATTTGGCCTGCGTTTTTTCCTTTTCTTCTTCTATATATTTTGCTATTACATTTTCAAATGATTTAAAGCTATCTAATCTTCCATTCCATTTAGAAATTTGATTAATATTAAAATTTTCTAAAAAAAGGTTAGAAATTTTTTTTAAAAACCTTTGTACATTAATAAGTTTTGAATTATTATCATAAGTGGCAAGATAAATCAAATTTGGAATGTTTGAATCTTTTAAAAACGATAATTTAAGATTATTATTTGAAAGTTTTAATTCTCTTATTGTTCCTAAATCTTCAAATGAGTCTGAAAATGAATTTAATGCTGAAAAAAAGCCAGATACCATTAATAAGTTATCTACTTGAGAAAACAGATTTTTAACATCAGAAGAATCAGAGAAATTCTTAGATAATAATGGTAATCCGTCTTTAATAATTATAACGTCACAAATCATCGAACTCAGGAAGATATATCATGTATTTTTGAAAGTCTTGAAAATGTTTTTAACAAACCAATAATATTTGAAAAAAAAAGAATTATAAGACTTATAATACTTCTGTAATACCCTTATAATATAATTATACATTAGAAAATAATTCGTTTAAGAGTTTCTGGCTGGATTTGCTTATTCATAGAACAATAAGATCATTTGAATTATCCTGTCGAAATATATGCAATAAAAACTAGCAGTGGGGTTGAATCTTTTTGAAAGCAGTTATTTTATGCGCCGGTTTTGGAAAACGGTTAAAATTATATACGAATACTTACCAGAAATCAATGATTCCCATTGATGGTAAACCCTTGTTAGAGTATATCATAAACGGTTTAATACTTGCAGGTTTTAAAGATTTAATAATTGTTGTAGGATATCGCAAGGAACAAGTTATTAATTATTTTCAAGTCGGAGATAATTGGGGAATTAAAATAGAATACATAGAACAACGAAATCTAAATGGTACAGGAGGAGCAACATTATTATGTGAAAATTTGATAAAGAATGAGCATTTTTTCCTGACTTGGGGTGATATTTTAGTCTCCTATAAAATTTATAAAGAAGTTTTTGATACTTTCAAAAAAAACTATGAGAATTTTATATTGGTAACTAATTATACAAATGATCCTTATAAGGGTGGGGCTATTTACTGTGAAAAAAGTTATTGTTCAGACATAATTGAAAAACCACCTAAAGGAAAATCAAAATCTAATCTTAATAATTGCGGAGTTTTCATTCTCTCCAAAGAAATTTTTGACGTGTTGAAAAAAATAAGACCTTCTGAACGAGGAGAAATTGAACTGACTGATGCGCTAAGATTCGGCATTAAAGAAAGAAAATGGAAGATTAGAGTTATTAAGATGGAAAAAGGTCAATTTAGGGGAGACTTTGGAGATATTAAGGTTTATGAGCAGTTAAAAAAAGATTTGTATTGGTTAAAAGAATTAAATAGTACAAGCACATAGTCAATATTATCCATGGATATTCATGGATCATCCAAGGCACTTTAATGGCACTGGAAAGTATCATTATGTAATCTTCTCGTGAAATGAACCCTTCTTCCTAGAAAAAACTACGTCTTTATATAGTAGAGATTAGAGAGATTAGTATAATTCAGAATTAAGAGTTATAACTGAATAATAGAAATTTTCAAAAAAGTTAAAGTCTCAATAACTTAAACATAAATTGTAGAGGAATTTAAGAGTGGGGCAAATCTTACAAAAAATCAGAATTATAATTTTCATCGACCATGCCAATATCTTCCATAATCTTGAAAAATTGAACATTAGG
>CAYZTE010000079.1:6611-8490 GCA_964481225.1 uncultured archaeon
GAATTGGCTCAAGAAGATACATATGATAAAGCGATATTATTAAGTGGTGATTCTGATTTTCTCGATGTTGTGAAGAAGTTAAAACAATTGAAAAAGAAAATTGAAATTTGGAGCTTTAAAAGCTCAATCTCGCGAGCTTTAATAGAAGAAGCGGGAGCAGAAAACATACGGTATATTGACAATATCTTGAGCAAAATTAAATATTAAATCCTTGAAAAAAATAGTAGTTTAAATATAGAATTGCAAAATATATATCGTTTTTTTTAGATTATATTCACCCCAGGAGAGAATGTTGAGAAGAATTGTAATACTAATTTTTATCATTCGCTAATCCCTTTTCCCTTCGATAAAAACAACTCTTCTCCTAATTTCTCTCTTTTTTTGAAGATCTTTAATTTTTTCACATACTTCAAAAAACATTTTTTATCTGAAAATTAACCCCTTCTTCTATCTATTATCAATGTTCCACCAACACCTACGTTTTCAGGTGAATTTTCTTTAATTACCACTACAGTGTGCTCTCTCGGTATATTGTATGCTTTTTCTATAGCGTCAGTAATTTCTTTAATTAAAAGTCTCTTAACTTCTAAATCTTCAATTTTTGGCCCTTCAATTGTTATGTTTGGCATTGTTTTATACATCTATTATATTTTTTTAATTGTAATTTGTTGGTTTTAAAAATTTTAAGCTAAATTGATTAAAATATTTTATGTTCTTAAAAAAAATTGAAGTCATAAAACTTAAATGTAAGTCAATATGAAATTCTAAGGGAAAAATGAAGAAATTACTCGTGCCTAAACCAGTGTCTGGAGGGTTAATCCTTTCTTATAAATGTAGCGGTGAATGCAAGCATTGCATGTATTTATGTTCCCATAAATGGAGTGATGATTGGATAAACGAAAAAGATCTTGAAAATGTCTTGGAAATACTATCTAATACAATTAAACCTTCTCCTCATGGTTCAAATAATGTAAATCTTAATTATGGTCTTCATTTCACTGGTGGAGAACCATTTTTAAATTACCCTCTTCTTTTAAAAGCTATAGAAATTGGCAGTACTTTTAATATACCTTCAATGTTTGTAGAAACAAATTGCTATTGGTGTAAGAATGATAATATAACGAGAGGACGTCTTGTTGAATTAAAAAAAAATGGGTTAAATGGCATTCTAATCAGCGTAAATCCATTCATACTGGAATTAGTTCCCTTTAAAAACACCGAACGTGCCATAAAAATAAGCATGGAAGTATTCCGAGAAAATTTCATGATATATCAATTATATTATTTTGGACAATTTAGAGATTTAAACATTAAAGGAAAGCTCCCAATCGAGGATTATCTTAAATTAGTTAGTATCGTTGATTTGAAAAGAAGAGTTGAATTATTTAAAATGGGGAGAGCTGCCTATACCCTTCAATACTTGTATAATAAACATCCAATCAATCATTTTTTTAATGAAAATTGTGCAACCGAATTAATAAGGAGATGGCATTGTCATTTTGATAATTATGGGAATTTCATGCCTGGATATTGTGGGGGTTTATCTTGGGGTGATGTTAAAAATTTAAATTCTCTTTGTAATGATGGAATCGATCTTGATGAACATCCAATTTTAAGAGCTCTAATTATAGGGAATTTAAAGGATCTGTATGAATTTGCAATTGATAAATTCGGATATAGAGAAAAAAAGGAAGGATATGTTTCAAAATGTCATGTTTGCTTTGATATAAGAAAATCCATCGTATCAAAAACAAATCAGTACAGAGAACTAAATCCTACTGAAATGTATTATCATGTTTAAAAAAAAGAATGATAGTAATTTTAAGATTCAATTCTAATAGAAAATTAGAACTAAACAGCTAAAACTTTTTCTTTTTTC
>CAYZTE010000080.1:0-8427 GCA_964481225.1 uncultured archaeon
ATATTGTCATCTAATCTTTCGATTGGGATTATACCTACTTTATATTTTTTTAATAGATGATCAGCAAATACAGTTGCTTTAATTTTGGAAGGGTTCAAATTCAGAAATAGGAAAAATCCTCCGGAATTGGGATCAATTGAAATGTCTGGATTATTAATTTTAGTTAGCTCAACATTTATTTTTTTGTATCGTTCCATGAGCAAGGCTTTTACTTTTTCTCTTGATGCGAGTATTTGATCCATTCCCTTCTCATTAAACAATTTTTGAGTTATCTGTTGATAAAAATGGTTACAATTCGATATGGTGGCTCGGTTAAATCCTTCTAATTTATTTTGAATCTCTTTTTTTAGAGATTCTAAATCTTCATCGTTTTCATTCCAGTGAGTTTTTAATCCTAGCGTGATAAAGCCGATACGTCCTCCATACAGTAAGAGTTCTTTCGTAATTCCATCTAATTTTATTGGAATAACATTTTCATCTATTTGGTGTAAATCATAAAATATAGAACGATTTAATACATTATTAGAATATACATATGGTTCGTAGGCGTCATCTACAAGCACAATTATTGGTTTATTATGAGATCGTTGACTTTCCTGCAATAAATTCACAATATCTTCAGCTTCCTTTTTAGTTGGGACATATCCTGTTGGATTATTTGGAAAATTCAAAATGAGCACAATTTTTTCTTGAATTTTAGCAACTTCATTTATTACAGCTCTTAAGCCATCAAGATGAAAGTTTTGATCTTTGAAAAAATTAAAGGATTTAATTTTAGCACCAATAAACTTTCCAATAATGTTATCGTAATTTCCCCATCTTTTATTAGGTGCAATAAGGATTTCACCAGGATTTAAAAACAACGCACAGCTTTGGAAGATTCCATTTGTAACGCCGGCGGTAATTATCGGAGTTGTAATATATTTTTTCAATTTATTTACTAATTTTATATCCCTGTTTTCATCATATAAAGATTTTTTAATTATCCATTTTTTCCAAATATCTCTTGTTTTATGAACTCCACCAATAGAAGCATAGGGAACGATTTCATTAACAGTTAAATTTGAGTAATCTGAGATTTCTTCCAAATAACAAGGTAGCCAATCAGAGCTACCTCCACTAATAAAATCTTTTTCAAAACCGAATGCAGAACCAATAGTTCCTATCAATTCTGCTTCTTCTTTTGCCCTTTTAGACCAAAAAAAAATACCATCCGGTAAAAAGATCCTTCTGCCTATTTCAGAGAAGGCAATGTATAAAGGTGTTTTTTGAATATAATTAAATTTCATGTTTTATCCAGAGTTTTTTAGAATTAAAACTAAAACTTATCTATAAGTAATTAATTAAGTAATGTAAATGAAATTAATTTACTGTATTTAAATAATAAAAATAATTTAAGAAAAATTATGAGCAATGAAAATAATTTAACAGATTCAGAAAAAGAAGAATTAGAAGAAAGATCTTCCTTAAAAGGCTGGGAAAGCTTTGTTGATGGCTTCAAAGGTGGATTTGAAAAATTTCAGAAGTCGTTAGAAAAGCAATCTAAGAAAAATAAAGAATTATGGGAAGAAAATAAAGAAAAAGTTAATGCTTTCTTTAAAAATCTCAAGCAAGGTTATGATGATAAAGTTAAACAATGGAATGCTGATATAGAAAGAAGAAAGTTAGAATCAAAAGAAAAATTTGAAGCTCACAAGAAAAAAGTAAAAGATGATTTCAAGAATTGGCAAGAAAAAACGCAACAAGAATGGAATCAGGGATTTAAAGAATTTCAAAAAGGCATGCTGAAATCTTCTTATATGTTTTTACTTTGCATGATTCCAATTCTGATTATTGTCATTGTTATTGTATTTGTAATAAGTAAGCTTTTCTCATGGTAAATTCACTTAATATTTTTAAATGATGTAATGGTGAAATTGTCAAATTAAGAAAAATCTTTTAAAAAATCAAATTTATCATGATTCAAATTTTATTGTTTTCTTTCATTATAGCTTTAACGGGTGCTCTAACTCCTGGTCCTTTATTAACCTTTACAATATATAAATCTCTAAACCAAAAAAGAGGTTATCTCGCGGGAGTTTTTATAGTATTAGGACATGCTATTATTGAATTTATCCTAATTATTGCATTACTTGCAGGCGCATCAGTGTTTTTTCAAAATCCAATTTTTTTAACAATTATCGGAGTTATTGGAGGAGCCCTTTTAATTATTTTAGGATTCTTAAGTATTAGGAATATAAATAAAACTGATTTTGATATTGATTTTAATCTAGAAGAAGATAAACTAAAGGGATATAAAGGGAATAGTTTTATAGGAGGCATTGTGGTTAGTTTAAGCAATCCTTATTGGGAATTTTGGTGGGCGGTGATAGGGTTAGGATTTATGATTAATTTCAATATTTCATTCGAAAATCCAGTAGGAATCTTGCTTTTTTTTATTGGGCATGAATTGGGTGATATTGTATGGTATTTACCAATATCAACATTTGTTTATCTTGGAGGTAAATCCTTAAACCCTAAAATATACAAATACGTTTTAATAGCGTGTGGAGCATTAATGATTATATTTGGGATTTATTTAGCGCTCAGCATGATTATTTTTCCTCCTAAAGTATGATCTCAATATTATTCAGGTATTTTAGAGCTATTTGATTAAAATACTACATAAAACCAATATTCATCTTAAAAACGTATCTTAAATGATTTATTTGAAAGATAGATTAATAAATTCCGAAACTCGTGCTTTTTTAATAAGAAAGCTTCTAACAATTTGCCCTGTATGCGAGAAGCGAATTTATGGTAAAGATATTGACATTTTAAAAATTGATAAATCTAAAATTAGTCATTGGCCGTTAAGATACGTGCATTGTCATGTTAATAAGAACATTCCTTTACATGCTTTAACTATATTCTTAGATGCCGATTTTTCTGTTAGAGGAAGCGAGGTCTCGAGTTTTATTAAAATAGAAAAATGATAGCTTTATATCAGAAATTTTCAAACTCATTATCTCCTTCACTTTCGAATAGCTCAGAATGAGGTTCAAGAAAGTGATTTTGACAGAGAGGACAGGAATTATATTTTGAGAGCCAAAATGCCACGCATAAATAATGATATGTACTAGCGCAAAAAGGGCATGTAACAACTTTATCCTTGACAAAATTGATATATTTATGACAAACTGTACATTGAACATCAGAATCGGCAATTCCTTTTCTAATTTTGACTCGATTTGTTAGGATCTTTTCTAATTTTGATAACTCAACTTGATAAAGACCTAAAGAACTGTTTAATTGGTTAATTTTTGAATTGATTTCAGATATTCTTTCTCTTAATTCTTCTTCAGTCAATTTCTCAGCTAAATACGATGAAAGAGCAAAATTTAAAGGCAAACCTTCAAATTTTTCTGTTTGTTCTGTGATTTCAGTTATCGTTGCAAATAAAATTCCTTCCTTATCAATTAATCCTTTAAAACTCTTGAATAGTTTGTTTATTAAAAGAGAAATGAGAAAAGTTAATTGTTGCCTTTTGCGATTAAAATTATCTTCCCAAAGTTTAATTACTTGATATAATTCAATATCATTAGTCTTACCTGAGTCTAATTTCTCGTAAACTTCAGCTTTAATTTCCTGAATCTTTGAACTATAATCTTTTAATATTTTCCTAATCTTCTTTAACTGTGGAAATTCCTCTTTAATTATTAAAGATGCTTCGTCTTCATATACTCTGATCAAATCATTAGCTTCTGAGATTTTTTTATTTACAAATTTCCTAACATCAACTCTTAACTCTTCATCTTTAACTGTCTTAATAAAGGTGAGATATTCGTTTTTTCTACGGAAAATTTCAGATGATAAATTAGAGAAGATTTTTTTCAATGAAATCGTAATGCTATCATAAGGTTCAAGGAATCTTTCTACATTCAAAATCCAATCTTCGATCTCATCAAAATTCGAAGAAAATTCATCAATCTTCTTGTAATAGAAATTTGCTATCTCTTCAAATTTTTCTGATTCGATTACATTATGAATTCTTTCTTGAAATTTTTTTTCCAATCCTAATATATAATAATCAACGATCTTCGGTAGAAAAATACTTATTTTTTGTTCTCTTAAACTTTTTAAATCTAAAACACTCTCTTTTTCTTTCAAATCAAAACTTTCAATTTCAATGAAAATCCCTTGTAGTTTTTCTTCAATTAATTTTTTAAGTAAGGGTCGTATGAAATCTTCTAAGTGTTGTATGACTTCTTTCCTTTCAATTATGTTAATGAATTCTTCTCCTTGAAATATTTCAAAAATTTTATTGTAATATAAGAGATGCATTAAATCGGTATAAAAATTGAAATCCTTGTCTTCTCTTGATAAAAAATATTGATAAATTTCGTTAAAATGAAAAGTTAAAATCTTTTCTTTTCCTTTCTTTCTTTTCTTTGGAAATGCATCATTTAGACTTTCTATGAAAATATAAAGTTCTTTGATCTCATTCCAATTTTTTAGGTCATTAGGCATTATGTTTAATTTGTAATTCAAATTCTTGATTCTATTTATTTCTGTCCATAAATTAACCTCATTATCATAAAGATTTTTAGATTCTTTCATATGGCTTATTATGTTAGAACTTATATCATAAGATATCTCTAGAAGATTTTTAATAATTAGTAATGAATCATCGAGAAAGGTATTAATCTTTGCTAACCTTTTAATATTCTTGGCATTAGAGTTCAAATTTTTCATGTTATTAGAAATTAGGGTTAATTCATGTAATATTTCCGTTTTTATATGATAAAAGTAAGAATTGAGAGGTAGATCTGAATTCTCTGAAGATAATAAATATGATTCAGTAAAATATTTTAATTCATTTAAATAATTTGAATATAAATCAAGAAATTCTGGAGATATTTTTAATTTTGATTTTATATAGTTTTTAACTTCAATATCCTCTACATTATCCGATTTAAATTGTTGTATAGTTTTTTTAATTTTTAAAATTTCTTCCTTTGTGAAACTCTTGATCTCTTTAATGTCATTGAATGTATTATTGGAAAAGTTGAGCATGATTATACCCTTTATTAGTGAATCAATCCATTATACTAGAAAGATTTCATACAATTAAATCTTAATGAATCAAAAGGTAAATTGTAAAACTTTTAAAATAAGTTCTCTTAAAAATTTATTCTCCTAACTCTTTTATCTCAAAATGTTTTTCTTTTGCGCCTTTTTCGGTGATTGTTAATAGATCAATGCCATTTCCGCTCATAGCATCTCTTGAGATTGAACTTCTAATTGCTTTTTCGACTAATTTTTCACCAGCAGCAACTGTCATTCCAGGTTTATATTCTGCTTCCAAAATACCAATTGATAGTAACATACCAGTTCCAGCAGTTCCATAATCCTCAGGCATGAGCGAGCCTAAAGCATCCAAAGTGTATAATCTTGGTCCATCTTTATCCATTCCAGCTACAACTAAATTTGTATATAATGGCATCATCTTTCGAGAATAGAGATAATTTGAAACTAACTTTCCCATGCTCTTAGTAGAGATTCTCTCTCCTGCATCTAAAAGATATAAATTTGCTTGGGCTCGTAGGATTTTTACAAGGATCTGAAAATCTCCAATCAAACCATAAGCGGCTAATCCAATATATTCTGTTATTTTAAATACCTTTTTTGTTGACTTACTTGTAACTGTATAACCCCATGTTGCTCTTCTATCATTACCCAATACAACACCGTCTTTGCATTTTATAGCTACCGCTACCGCTCCAGGCACAATTATTTGTTGAGACATTTTTAGATTTTATTAATAGAATTAATGATAAGATTATCTTATATCAATAAAAATATCCAGTTTAATTAAAATTTTCCTTTTAAATTATAAAATTTTACATTGTACCTTAAAAAATTAATAATTTTTATTTTACTATCAAAACAATGATTTTTCATATTTCATTTAATCATATGATCTATAGATTGAAATTAATTTTTACTTCTTAATTCATTTATGTCTTAATTGATATGATCAGATAATTAATAATATAGTATTCAATGGCGATTATTGTTTTCAATTAAAATTTTTTTAATTCTCCATTAAATTATAGCAAAACAAATATTAAAGACCAATTAATCAATATTGATATCTGAACAATTTTGATTCTAACAAAATTAATTCATATTTTTTGAATGATTGACGATTAAATGATCACATAATTGATGATATTATATTTATCAAGGATAACTTTATTCAATTTTATTTTTATTAATTCGCCATTGAATCATAGTGAAACCAAGATAAAAAGTCTTTTTGCCAAATTTAATATTTGAATAATGGTGATACTAACAAAAACATTTCATATTTTTTGAATGATCAACCATCGAATGATCATAGATGGTGACCCTTTAATTACTACAAAAATTTTTTGTCGTAATTTTTTTTTCATTTAACTCTTGAGATTCTTCTGATTCGCCATAACATTTAAATAACTCTTCAGATATTATATTATCTAAGAAACTTTAAAAACAACTTAAAAAAAAATTAAAAACTTAAATTTTTAAAATTTTCATTAAAAATGTTGGAGGAATAAAAAATGGCAAAAAAGAAACATTCTTTCGCGTGGAGCCCAATTCGTCGATTGATGAAACAACAGGGAGCCTCAATTGTAGCTCGAAATGCTGTTGATTTACTAATAGATCATTTAGAAAAGACTGCTACTGCATTAACTGAACAAGCAAGAACTTTCACGATGCATGCGAATAGAAAGAAAATCACCAAGAATGACCTGCTCCTATCTATTAAATACAAATAAGTATGAATAGTAAAAAAATTTTAAAATAATATTTTTTTCTTTTTTTATTTAGAAGGCTTTAGTTTCCTCAGCTCCAATCCGTTCTCCAAGCTTGTAGTAATTGAAGTCACCACCTGTAGCCCAGATAATCGGATGAACCTTCCTCCAATCGAGTTCCCCATTTATCAGGCAGTAAGGGGCTGCATATGATTTCACAACTTTGCCAATGATTCCTTCATTAGGATCATAATCAAGGATTTCATTCACTTCACATTCGATATTTATTGGACATTGGCGAATCATTGGAGCAGTTTTCAATTCTCCATAAAACGTGTCAAAGATTGAGCTCTTATCAAAATCCCGACCAGATTTGCTTCCACAGATATTTGTTTCATCCACGAGATCCTCCGAAGGGATATTCACACTAAATGTTAAGTTCTCATGAATTCCAATTCTAGTATAACGCTTTTTAGACAAACTGAAGAAAATATACCTTCCAAAGTCAAAAGGGGAAATATATCCAATTACAAGGTAATTCGGCTTACCATTGACCTGTGCTCCAACCAAAACTACCGGCAATGGACTTAGAAGATTTCCTTCAATCTCATACTTAATTAATTTTTCTTTATTCATTTTATTACAATTCCAAAATTTTACATATATAATAGGATATGATAACATAAATAGATGAAATTGATGAACTAAGATTGAACTTAGAATTGATACTTAACACTTAATCATTCAATTTTATTTTCGACAATTTCGATTAGGTCGTGTTTTTACAGCTAAATTAATGTCTTGATAATGGGATTTAAAAATTTTAATTTAAAATTAGTATTAAGCAAAATGTATATTTTACTTCCAGAATTATATTTATTATACCATTAAGAATTAAACAATAATTAAAAAATGACTGAAATAAATGAGTTAACCGTTAATGGAGAAGCAAAGAGAATTTTGTTTCAATCCATGGAACTAATCATAAATAATATTAAAGCTAACATTATTCATTTAGATAAAAATTTCAAACACACCCAAAAATTCATTGACTTAGTGCATGATGGTTTAATAAATAAGCGTAGATTCTTTTTATTAGCTTCTGGTAGAAGTGCTTTTATATTACAATGTTTTGCAACGCGATTGGTGCATTTAGGGGCTCAAGTTTTCATAGTCACAAACTTAGCAAGCATGCCAGCATTGCGAAAAAAAGATATTTTGATTGTTCTCTCTGGGTCTGGGACGACAGGGATAGTTGTTAGTTTATTAAATAATTACGTAAACACAGTAAAACCATATGGTATCGTTACTATTACTTCTCATCCTGAAACTGTAATTGGTAGAATTGGTGATATAACTATTAAACTTAAAGGTAGGACTAAAAAGGATAAAGCTGTTGGTGATACTGCAGTTCTAGCACCTGAAGGGACCATGTTTGAAATTGCAGCCTTTTGTTATTTAGATGCTATTATAGCTGAATTAGCTATTAAAATGGGTAAAACTAATAAAGACTTACTAAAAAAACACTCACAAGGAACTTAATTTAATTCGTAGCAAAAATAAAATATCCCAATTTTTATTGGCTTTTTTTATATAAAGTTTATTAGTTAATATATGATGTAAATCTCCTAATTGTAGATAAAAAGAT
>CAYZTE010000081.1:0-8067 GCA_964481225.1 uncultured archaeon
AAATTTTAAGAGAACCGTCATCCATAAGTACAGGAATAGAAACGATTAACGCTCTTTCTACTTTTTTTAGATATTCTAAAGTGTTTGGATTTAGATCTATTAATCTTGCGGCAATATCAAGTTTCTTTTTAGCACTTTCAAATGGATTGATATCAATCAAAATTTTTGCAACTCTAATTATTTCTATTATAATTAGCTAATATTTTGATAAATATTTAAAATTAAATTTTTTTTAATAATATTAAGAATTAGTAGTAAAAAATTAGGTATTTGTCTAATAAATCCTATAAATTTATAAAAATTTTTCAACTATTTCCCTTTAAAATCAAATCCAACCACGTAATTTCATAGCATTTATAACCCTATCAACTGCTATTATATAAGCGCCCATTCGATTGTGAGTATTATATTCTTTTGCTTTTTCAACTGTCTCATTATATGCTTTAATCATTACTTTATCTAAAGCTGTTAGTACTTCCTCTTCAGACCAAAAATATTGATAATACCCTTGGACCATTTCAAAATATGAAACAGTAACTCCACCTGCATTACATAAAAAATCAGGAATCACGAGAATTTCATTATTAAATAAAATTTTATCTCCTGTAGGCGTAGTTGGTCCATTTGCAAGTTCTGCAAGGATTTTGCAATTTAAATTTTTTGCATTCTTTTGAGTAATAACATTTTCAAGTGCAGCAGGAATTAATATATCACATTCTAATTCTAATAATTCCTTGTTTGTTATCTCTTGAGCATCTTTTACACCTAACACTGTTGATGTTTTTGCTTTTTGATCTAAAACTTTATTAGGATTAAGACCATTTTTGTTGTATATTCCTCCCTTGGAATCAGATATAGCAATTACTTTACAATTAAAATCTTGTGTTAAGATTTTAGAAGCCCATGATCCTGCATTTCCAAATCCTTGTATAACAACCTTTGCTCCATTTAAATGTAATCCAATGTCTTTTGCTGCTTCTCTAATACAAAAAGCACCTCCTTTAGCAGTTGCTATTAAACGTCCTGCACTACCACCTAAAGGTAAAGGTTTGCCAGTTATAACCGAAGGAACATGCTTACGCATAATTTTTTCATATTCATCCATCATCCATGCCATAATTTGAGGATTTGTGTAAACATCCGGTGCTGGTACATCAATATTGGGGCCTATAAAATCCGCAAGTTGCCTTATATAATTTCTAGCAAGTAATTCAAGTTCCCTATTAGTCATTTCTTTTGGGTTGACAATTATTCCTCCTTTAGCTCCTCCTAAAGGGATATCTACACAAGCACATTTCCAGGTCATCCATGCAGATAATGCTTTCACGAGAGATGCACTTTCATCAGGATGCCATCTAATGCCACCTTTCATTGGCCCCCTAGCAGAATTATATTGAGATCTAAATCCTTTAAAAGTCTTTAATGAGCCATCATCCATTTTCATAGTAATTTTTACTTCAACAAATCTTTCTGGTTCACTCAATGCATTATAAACATCACTAATACAACCACTAATTTTGCAAGCGTCATAAAGTTGTTTTTGAGATATCTTAAAGGGATCTAAATTCTCACTCATAATAATCTTTCTCAGAATGAATTTCTTTAATTTACAAATTATTATAAATATAAATTTTCTTTATGAAAGAGAAGTTTATATTGTGCAATTCAATGATAATTAATTATTTAAAATTTTTCTCATTTTATAATAAGAAAAAACTTGAAAATTCAAACGATTCTTAAAGCTAAATTCTTAAAATTTTATAATTTATGAATATTTTAATTTTAAATATTGATTGATTGCTATTGCTGCTTTACGACCAGCACCCATAGCTGAAATAACGGTAGCTGAACCCGTCACTATATCTCCACCAGCATAAATTCCTTCTAAATAAGTCTTACAATTGTCATCTGTTTCAATATAACCCCATTTATTTAACTTTAATTCTGGGATGGATTTTGTAAGAATTGGATTCGCATTTGCTCCGATAGCTATAATAACGGTATCTGTATCAATTACAAATTCCGAACCTTCAATAGGTAGGGGTCTACGCCTTCCAGAATTATCAGGTTCACCTAGTTCCATTCGAAGGCATTCCATTTGGATAACCTTATCTTCTTTGTCTCCAATAAATTTTATTGGGTTAGTTAAAAATTGGAATTCGATTCCTTCCTCTTTAGCATGATGGTATTCTTCTAATCTTGCTGGTATTTCTTTTTCAGATCTTCTATATACAATTATAACCTTATCAGCACCCAATCTTAAAGCAGTCCTAGCAGAATCTAAAGCCACGTTACCCCCACCAATAACAGTAACGATTTTTCCAACTTTAATAGGTGTATCATATTCTGGAAATCTAAAGGCTTTCATTAAGTTTGATCTCGTGAGAAATTCGTTTGCTGTTAGAACACCATTCAAATTTAACCCAGGAACTCTTAGGAACATGGGAAGACCAGCTCCAACACCTATGAAGAATGCTTTAAAACCCATTTCTTTCAAATCTTCAATGTTTAAAGTTTTTCCGATTATCATGTTATACTTGATTTTAACTCCAAGCATCTTTAAAGTTTCTATCTCGTCCTCCACAATTGCTTTTGGCAATCTGAATTCCGGAATTCCATAAACTAAAACTCCTCCACCTTTGTGAAATGCTTCAAAAACTGTCACATCAAAACCATAGCGAGCAAGATCAGCAGCACAGGTAAGACTTGCCGGACCTGAGCCTATAACAGCAACCTTTATTGAATTTGGAGCTTCACAATCTGGACATTCTTTCAATTGGTTTTCTCTTTCCCAATCTGCTATAAATCTTTCAAGAGCTCCAATTGCAACAGGTTCCCATTTCTTAGCTAAAATACATGTTTTTTCACATTGAACTTCTTGAGGACATACTCTTCCACATATTGCAGGTAAAATGTTATATTCTTTTATACTACGAGCAGCTTCCAAAAAATTACTTTCTTTAATTAATTTTATAAATTCTGGAATATCTATGTTAACAGGACAACCTTCAATACACTTAGGTTCAGCACATTGTAAGCATCTTTCAGCTTCTAATATAGCCATTTCTGTTGTAAAACCAAGAGCTACTTCATTAAAATTTTTTATTCTAATCGAAGGGTCTTGTTCCCTCATTTTCTGCCTTGGCTGTATTTTGACCATAAAAATCGATTCTTATTTTAATTTTAAATGCTTTTAATTTCAAGCTATACTTGATTTTGACATTCCCTTTTATAGTTATCCAATGAAATCTTTTCTTGTTCAACGAATCTTTTTTCTCGGTTTAATAACACATCAAGTTTTTCTCAATCTTTTTTCATCTTTCGATTTTTCTGATAACTTACATTTATAATGATTTAATGATTCCTTTTCTTGCTCAATAAATCTATTGGCACGATTAATGAGGTTATCAAAATCTACAATGTGTCCATCTACGTCTGGACCGTCAACACAAGCAAAATAGATTTCTCCAGTATGCGTTGAAAATCGGCAACCGCCGCACAACCCCGTACCATCAATCATCGATGTATTTAAAGATACATAAGTTTTTACTTTGGGTAATCCATTAATTCCGCTTGTCATTAATGCTACATTTTTCATCATTATTAATGGACCTATTGCAATAACCATACTTATATTTTCGTCTTCAATTAAATCTCGTAGAGGCTCGGTGACAAATCCTTTTATTCCTTCACTTCCATCATCAGTACAAATAATTAATTTATCACTTACTTTAGCCATTTTATCTTTCCAGAATATTAGATCCTTAGTTCGGGCACCTAAAATTGAAATAATTGTATTACCTGCATTTTTCAACTCCTTTACTTGAGGATAACATGGTGCTATACCTACACCGCCACCAATTATTATAATAGGTTTCTCATATTTTTCTATTGATATTTTGTTTCCTAGAGGTCCCACAACATCTAGAATCTCGTCACCAACATTTTGATTAGAAAGTAATAGAGTTGATTTACCAACAACTTGAAAGACAAGTGTAATAACTCCTTTTTCCCTATTGTAATCGGCAATTGTGAGAGGAATTCTTTCGCCTTGTTCATTTATTCTAATTAATACAAAATTACCCGCGAATGCTTTTTTAGCAATTAAAGGGGAGTCAATATCAATTTCAAAGAGAGTACCACTTTGTCCTAGTTGATTTTTTCTTAATATTTTATAAGGCACAATAATTCCTCTTATTTCTAGTTTCTACTCAAAAATTAAATCTGAACATATTATTTTAATATCTTATTAAAGGAATAATTTAATCTAAAAAAATTTACTATAAATTGACATAATAAGGGAATTTTTTCCCTATGTGAGAATGAATTTCTCACTCTAAACCTTTTAATGCTAAATTCTAATTTCATTCCAGTTTCTTGTAATATTTCTTTCTAAAAAAAGTTCATGGCAATTTGGAAAAATTAATTTTTTAATAAGCCTTATTAACATTAAGCATGAAACATTTTCAAATTATTAAATATAATCTTAAGTTAATCTTCTAACAATATTTTAAAATTTATAAGGAATAAAGAGTAATGGATACTATTATCGTTATAGATTTTGGCGGTCAATATACTCATCTAATAACCAGGCGTATAAGAGATTTAGGCGTGTATGCTGAAATCTTACCTTTCGATGTTGGCATTGAAAGAATTAAGCAAATTGTCCCAAAAGGCATAGTTTTTTCAGGTGGACCAGGCAGCGTTTACGAAGAAAATGGTCCTGGTTTGCCTAAAGAATTTTTTCACTATACCTTTGAGAAAAGGATCCCAGTTTTAGGAATTTGCTACGGACATCACTTAATCATGCACTTACAAGGAGGAAAAATAGAACCTAAAGAAACTAAAGAATATGGAAAGACTATCCTAACAATAGTAGAACCCAATTTATTACTTGATTCATTAGAAGATGAAGAAATAGTATGGATGTCTCATGGAGATCAAATTACCGAAATGGTTAAAGGATTTAAAATTTATGCAAAAACAGAAACTTGTCCTATAGCTGCTTATGGAAATGAAGAAAAAAAGTTATTTGGTGTTCAATTCCATCCCGAAGTATCGAATACTCCAAAAGGTAATATAATTTTAGAGAATTTTGTTTTTAAAATAGCAGAATGTAAAAAAGAATGGAAATTAGAAAATTGGATTAAACAAACCATTGAAGAAATTAGGAACAAAGTAGAGCAAGATAAGGGGGTAATCTTAGGTCTGAGTGGAGGTGTTGATTCTTCAGTTACGGCTGTTTTGATTCATGAAGCCATTGGTGACCGATTACATAGCATTTTTGTGAATAATGGTCTATTACGTAAAAACGAAGAAATTGAAGTACAAGAAACTTTTAAAAAGAAATTAAAGTTTAAAAATTTTCACTACATTGACGCAGAAGATTTATTTTTAGAAAAACTTAAAAATATTGAAGACCCAGAAGAAAAGCGTCGAATAATTGGTTATACTTTCATAGAAGTGTTTGAAAATAAAACCATTGAACTGGAAAAAATCCATCCTGATGTTAAATATCTTGCTCAAGGAACCATTTATCCGGATCGCGTAGAAACAAGCGCAACAAGTAAGGTTTCAGCAAAAATCAAATCTCATCATAATGTAACCTTACCCGATGACATGAAACTCGAAGTTATTGAGCCTTTAAAAGATTTATATAAAGATGAAGTAAGAAAAATCGGATTAAAGCTTGGTGTGCCAAAAGAAATAATCTCACGACATCCGTTTCCAGGACCAGGATTGGCAGTTAGAATCATTGGTCCTATCGATAAAGAAAAACTAGACATACTAAGAGAAGCGGACGAGATTTTAATCGAAGAAATAAAAAAAGCTGGAGTATACGAAAATCTCTGGCAGGTTTTTTGTGTATTTTTACCATTAAAAACTGTTGGCATAATGGGAGATTATCGTACTTATGAATATATATGCGCAATAAGAGCCGTGGAATCTATTGATGCAATGACAGCGAGTTTTGCTAAATTGGACATGGATTTACTAGAAAGAATAGGAACTAGAATTATCAATGAAGTAAAAGGGATTAACAGAGTTGTATATGACATTTCTAATAAACCTCCTAGCACCATTGAATATGAATAACGGTATTATCATGTTCTTTTCAAAAAAGAAAAATCTTTCCTGATATACATGAACGAATAAAGAATTACTTCAAAAAATCTAGTTATCTTTTTAGTATAAGTAATCTTTTCTTGTCATATACTTTATTATTGAAAATCATGATTTTAATGAGTAAAAAGGAAATAGCTTGGGATTTAACAGAAATTTTTTTGGATTATGACGATCCAAAGATTACGGAAAGAATGAATGCACTAGAGAAACAAGCTGAAAAATTTGTTAGTTTGTATAAAGGGAAGATCACGGGACCAGATTTTACTTCAGGTGACTTGTTAAATCTTCTTAAGCAACAAGAAGAATTTTACGCTGATTTAGAAGAATTAGGAGCATTTTCAATTAATTCATACAATGCAAACATGACACTTCCCGAATCTAAAAGCTTTTACAGTAAATTTAAAGAGTTCATTACCAAGATTTTAAAGAAAATAGCATTTTTAGAGTTAGAGCTTGGAAAATTCGTCCATAAAAATAAGGATCTCATTAATGATCCTGAACTTGAGAATTATAAACACATCTTGGAAAAAATTATAAGAGAAGTTCCTCACTATTTATCAGAGGTAGAAGAACAATTAATTTTAGAGAAAGATCAATTTGGTATAAAAGGATGGGAAGATCTTCAATCAACTTGGCTAAACACGAGAGAGTTTAAAGTAATTGTCGAGGGAGAAGAGAAACTATTATCTTATGGGGAAGCTGATGCTTTACTTTCTCATCCAGATAGAGATACGCGAATTTCGGCTAATAAATCAATCTATGGATTGTTAGGAGGAGATGAAGAAATATTTTCTTCAGCATTAAGAAATATATGTGGAGATTGGATGAAGATTACTAAACGAAGACGTTATGAAAGTCCAATGCATCAGAGCCTTATATTTAATGATACAACCCAGATCATCATTGATAATTTAATGAAGACCATAGAAGAGAGCGTGGAAGTTTATCGAAAATATTTAAGGATTAAAGCAAAAATATTGAATTTGCCAATTTTAAGCTGTGCAGACGTGCGTGCACCCCTTCCAATGGCTCCAGATAAGAAATATAGTTGGGATGAAGCAAGAGATCTCATGATTCAAGTTTATGGGAAATTTGATAAAACTTTTGAAGAAATTGTTAACGACATGTTTAAAAATAAGCATATTGATGCCACTGTTAGAAAGGGAAAAAGGAATGGGGCATATTGTGATTATTGGTATAAAGGAAACTCATCATTTGTCCTATTATCTTTTACAGGAACGATGAAGGAAATCTACACTCTTGGTCATGAACTTGGACATTCCATACATGGAACCCTTTCATCTAAAGAACAAACCTATTTTAATTATCAAACGGGCTCAACTGTAGCTGAAACAGCGTCCATATTTGGAGAATTGTTATTAACTGATCTTCTCCTTGAAAGAGCTGAATCGAATGAAGAAAAATTGAGTATTTTAGCTCATGTATTAGATGAAGCAGGAATGGTTGCGTTTCAAGTTAGTGCTAGAGTGTTTTTTGAGCATGGCTTATATGAAGCAATCGAAAAGGGAGAAAATCTTGATGGAAAGACAATCTCAAAATGTTGGTGTGCTGGTAGAGACAAAATATATGGAGATGCTGTCGAGTGGTTTGAAGAAATGGATTGGGAATGGACCATGAAACCCCATTATTATATTACTTCAACCAGATTCTATAATTACCCCTATGTCTACGCTCAACTTTTTGTATATGCATTATATCGGATTTATAAGAAAGAAGGTAAAAATTTTGTTCCTAAATTCAAAAAGCTTCTCTCTGCTGGTGGAAGTCGCTCGCCTGATGAATTAGGAGAAATGGTTGGATTTGACATTACCAAACCAGATTTCTGGAAGTTAGGCATAAAACAATTTGAAGAATTCGTGAATCAAGTAGAAAAACTAATAAAATAAGTCTATTTTCCTTAATTGAGTAAAAGTTCCTATT
>CAYZTE010000082.1:0-8051 GCA_964481225.1 uncultured archaeon
AAATATCGTTCTACTGGATATGCTTTCATTAAACCATATCCACCATGAATCTGAACTGCACTGTGAGCTGCCTGCATGGCCGCTTCAGATGCAACGAGCTTTGCCATTGAACTAGCTATTCCGAATTCCATTCCATTATCATACATGTAAGCTGCTTTATAAGTAAATAACCGAGCTGATTCAATAGCACATGCCATATCCGCAATTTTCCATTGTACCCCTTGGAATCGTCCTATAGGTTGCCCAAATTGAACTCTTTCATTCGCATATTTAACTGAAGCTTCCAACGCTGCTTGTCCTAAACCTACACATTGAGCTGCTATAGATATTCTACCGAAATCTAAAATTTTCATTGCAAGCTTAAATCCATTTCCAATGTCTCCCAAAATATTTTCTTGAGGCACGCGAACATCTTGGAACACGAGTTCAGAAGTATTTGAGGCACGAACCCCTAATTTATCCTCTTTTACCCCCACAGAATAACCAGGAGTATCGGTATCTACAATAAAAACGGTTAATTGTTTTCTACTCTCTTTTTCACCAGTTTTAGCTACTACAAGTAGCGTTTTTGCGATTCCTCCACTTGTAGCGAAAATCTTACTTCCATTGAGTACATATTCATCGCCATCTTTTTCTGCTGTTAATTGAACTCCTCCCGCATCTGATCCTGCGTTTGCTTCAGTTAAACAGAAAGCTCCCACTTTGTTACCTTTAGCAAGATCAATTAGAAATCTTTGTCTTTGTTCTTCAGTTCCAAATTTATAAATAGGATAAGTGCAAACACTATTATGCACCGCAATAGTAATTCCCCAAGCTGCATCAGCACGCCCAATTTCCTCAATTACGATGCAAAACCCAATTGTATCATTGTGAAGCCCGGCTCCTCCATATTCTTCTGGAATGCAACCACCAAAATAATTCATCTCTTTCATTTTTTGAAAAGCTCCATCATCTAATTCCTGTTTTTCGTCGCTTTCCTTTGCTACAGGTACAAGATATTCCTCTGCAAATTCTCTGGTTATTTTTTTTAACATTTTTTGTTTTTCAGTTAGAGAAAAATCCATAATAATCAACAATATTTTATTCCTAATTTTAAAATCTTATTAATGAAATTATCTATTTTAAAAGAATGGTTATAATTATATTTTATTAATCCACTATGGCTTAATCATTAATTTTGAATTTTATTTATTTATTAAATTGTTGGATTACACAAAGAGAGTCATGAGAAAGGGGGGGATATGACCCTCAAAACATATTATAAACAAAACTTTTTTTCAATTTTCTTCTTCTTTATTAAATATTAACAATTATGCTAATTTAACTAAATTCAAAATTTAAATCTATTATATACATTCCTTGAAGCATGAGTAATAATAACCAGCATTTTGAAATTTCAAAACATAAGGACTATTTATATGTAATAAAAGAAAATATCTCTGTGGTTCACCCCGTTTATACAAATGATCCTCTCAACATGTACTTAATTCTAGGTTCTCACACTGCTCTTTTACTTGATACAGGATGTGGGCTTTTCCCACTAAAACCAGTTGTAGATGAGTTGATCGGAAAAAGAAAACTATTAGTTTTCAATACTCATTATCATTGGGATCATTCTTTGGGTAATGTAGAATTTGGAGAGGTTTACATTCATGAAAATGAAGTTGAAATTATTTCGAAACCTTATGATGTTTCATACTTTAAAGATTCTCCTAATAAAATTGTAAAGATATATGCAGAACAAAATTTTTTAATCCCTCCAGCGAAAAAAATTAAGATTTTAAAAGATGGAGATGTTTTTGATTTAGGTGAGATAAAGGTAAAAGTCATACATTGTCCAGGACATTCTCCTGGTTCTATATGTTTATTAACCTCCACAGGCGAACTATTTACGAGTGATGTAGCTTATTATGGAGATCAATTCTTACCTAAAAAAGAAGAATTTCCTGAAGTTCTTAATACTCTTTTTAAATTGATAGATTTATTTGAGAAACAAAAAGATCTTGAACTTTATCCGTCGCATAGAAATTATCCATGTGATAAGACACTTTTAACAGATCTTTACAAGGGAATTGAAAATATAGACAATCTATGGGATACTAAGGAGGCTTTTGATTTCTTTAATGCATGGCAGATTGATGATGATAGCGGTAAATTCAGGTATTATGTATCAAGAGAGTAAAAATTTAAAATCATTTAGTCACTAAAAACTGTTTTTCTTGTTTCCAAGCACCATATCCATAAATAAATATGCAAATAGCAAAAGTATATAAGATTATTTTCTGAGCCGTTACTTGAATTGTTAATCCTTCAATTGTCTCAGTACTTGGCCCGATAATCATTAATATTAAATAAAAACCTAGGAATACGGTGAAGACCATGAAATTGTATGCATATTTCTTAGGGTAAGTCTTATTTAAGAAAATTGCGGCAGAATATAACATAGACACAATGAATCCCGAAGTGAATCCCATCCTAACAAACCACATATGAGCAGCAATATAAATGTCTGCTGGAGCAAAAGTTATTCCAGAAAAACAGAAAGATGTAAAAAGTCCAAGAGTAGAACCAATAATTGTGAGCCACTTCTCTATTCTTGTTTCTCTAAAGAAATAGGGAAATGCAATAAAAGAGGGTATTAACATGATACCTACGATAAAAAAAGCTAATGAAAAAAAGACAAATGCAATTATATTAGGTTTGCCTGAATGTGCCACAGTAAGACCAATTTCACTGAAAAAATTTTGAAAGAAAGAGTAGCCAGGTTTAGACGGTTCTAGACTTGTCCCGCCCGCATAAACTAACATCCCTATGAATGTTAATACAACAAACTGAATACAACCAACCATATTTGCAACAAAGGCGAATTTCCTCCAATTTTTAAAATTCATTCAGTTATCCTCTTTTATGAGAAAAATTTATGTTTCTTATTTGATGTTTGAAGTATAAAAGCCTTTTGAAATCTAATTAGTTTATTAATGTTTAAGTATACTTAAAACAAAATTATATTTAGAACTCATAATATTTTAGATAAATTTAGAAATTTAATAATCAAGTGAAGATACAATAAGATTAAGAAAATTACTGTCATCTATAAAAGGGAAGTTAATTCAAAAAATTAAGGCATTTTTCAAGGAAGAAGTTGATAGTAGAGATCTCAGAAATCTTGAGAAAATTATCTTGTTAATTATACTTTTAATTCCTGCCCTTATAGGTTTAGAAATTAATAAATCTATGAGTTATAAAAAATATAAAAGAATTCAATTTAATTCAGCGGGAGCAACGCTCTATGCAAATTTATATTATCCAACTAAGACTTTATCTTTTCAAGAAAAGAGACCATTAATTATTTATTGTCATGGAATTGGAAGTAAGCGAGATTTTGATCTTAGAATACCCATAGAATTTACTAAGCGCGGTTTTTACGTTGCTGCTCTGGATTACCAAGGTCATGGTGAAAGTGGCGGTAATATTAATAACATTGACTCATCTACTAATATACCTGCTCTTGCTCAGGATTGTACGAAATTATTAGAAAAACTGAAAACTTTATCATTTTTCTCAGATGTGAATGCATCTCAAGTAGGTTTAATTGGCCATTCACTTGGAGGTATGGTTGTCCTCATGAACCAGGCTTTGAATCCAGATTTCAAGTGTACTGTTGCTTGGGCACCCCTCGTGGACTTCACACCCCCTCGATTTGGACTTGAATGGCAAGATTATGAGCAATACATTCCAGTAAATTTAATTGACAGCAATAATACTGAAAATCTATTAATTATAATGCATGTAAAAGATGAGGTTTTGGATTATGATCAAAATGCCTTGAAGGCTAAAGAATTGACAAATTGTACAGTAATTAATATAACAAAACCATTAATTGGAGGAGGTCATCAATTATTCTCTGATAAGGTTCTAATTGATTCAATTAAATGGTTTGAATTAAATTTTTTTAAATCTGATACGATCAATGGAGCAATACATCTTACTTATATATGGAACTATGTATTAATTTTTTTGAACTTAGGATTACTCATTGTAATAATATTTCTTCTAATATCCTATTCTGCGAAATTTTTTCGATTTACTTCTACATCTAATAACCAGAGCCTTGAGAAGAACAAAGATACCTTTTCCAGAAAGAAAAAAATTAAAAAAAAGATTATTAACATAATTAAAATTATCCAAATTCTATTCTATTCATCGATTTTCATTTTAAATTGGCTATATTTTAGTTCTCTTTTTGGTTTAATAGGAATATTATATGCATCCTTAGTTTTTAGTGGTTTATTCTTAATAATCAAGTTTGTTGTATATGTTGTGCGTCTAAGGAGACATGAAATTAGATTTGATAAAAAACATCTAAAAAACGTAATAAAACAAGAATTTAAAATTAATGTACTTGTTTACACATCAATCTGCGCTTGGTATTTTATTCTTGTTTATTTTCTTTTTTCATTCTACTACCCATTTGCTTTTATATGGCCTTCTAATATCTTAAATGTTTTAATAACTATAGCAATTTTTCCAATTTATTTTTCAATAGAAATTCTATTTAGAAAAATTCTATACCCCCTTTTAAACTTCACAAAGTCTGAAAAAACTAAAGCAAAAATAATAATAATATCCGCTCTTGTAATCTATGTACTTTTAATGGTTTTAGCTAGAAGTTACTTGTATTTACCTTCAGTTATATTTACATTTATTATTTTTCTAATAGTTACAATTGGTAATACTATCATTTATGAACATACTAAAACCTTTAGTGCAGGGTTAGTGAGTTCTTTTACTATTATTCAATTATTTTTCTCCGCAGTAGTCTCAAACGTTATAGGATTAGGTACTATTTCTCATTTGTTTTAAAAGATATTAGTAAAAATTTAGTAAGTCATTCCTAATTCCATTTTTTCTTTTTAAAGAATAGTAGTTGGTCCTTTAAATTAATTAATAATTCAATCAAGCTCTATTACATCATAAATCTTGATTTGAAAATATAAAGTATACAAATTTTTAATAAATTTCAAATCTGAATCTATTTTTTATTAAAATTTTTTAGATGTATTAATTTCTTTTACTTAAGTTAAAATGAAATAGATAGATAAAAAAATCTATTGTGATTTTATAAATGTTTGACAAAGATTATTTAGAAAAAATTAAAATTGAGAAAGAAAAGTGGGATAAACAATATGAAGGTTTAAAAGAGCGCAATATAAAATTCGTTAGCGATTCTGAAATCCCTATTAAAAGACTTTACACTCCTTTAGACGTAAAAGATAAAGAATACATGAATGATATCAGTTTCCCTGGAGTACCTCCTTATACGCGAGGTGTCTATCCATCAATGTATAGAGGCCGTTTATGGACCATGAGATTATTTTCGGGCCATGGAACTCCTGAAGAAACTAATAAAAGATGGAAGTTTCTTTTTGAAAATGGTGAAACAGGATTTAGTGCCGCTGTTGATGCCTTAACTTTTAACGGAATTGATCCTACTAACCAAGATGGAGCTCCAGAAGTTGGAACATCTGGTGTACCACTATATTGTATAGATAGTCTTTTTGCTCTTACTGAAGATATCCCTATAGACAAAATAAGTGTTGCCTTAGTTGTAGAACCGTTCACATCTGCGCCTGTTTGTTCAATGTATTTTAATATGGCTAAAATGCGAGGATATGATATTAAACAATTAATGGGAACAACACAAAATGATATTTTAACAATGACTGTTGGTTATATTCCATATAAAAACAGTCCACCCAATCATATACTTAGATTGGCATGTGATTTCATCGAATGGACTGTACCACTGAAAAACGTACCAAAATGGCACCCAATAAATTTCACAGGGTATAATTATCGTGAGGGTGGAATTGATGCAGTACAGGAATTAGGTTTTGTGTTTGCGAGTGCCTGTTCTCATATCGAAAATTTAATGGAAAGAGGATGGAAAGCTGATGATTTTGTTGGGCGTTTAGCCTTTCATTTAGCGGCTCATAAAGATTTCTTTGAGGAGATTGCGAAGTTCAGAGCTGCTAGAAGAATATGGTATAAGTTAATGAAAGATAAGTATGAAGTTAAAGATCCAAGAAATTTAGGTTTTCGATTTCACGTACAGACTGCCGGTTCTTCCTTAACAGCTCAATCACCTAAGATTAATATTGTGAGAACAGCAATTCAAGCTTTAGAAGCAAACTTAGGTGGGTGTCAATCATTACACACAAATTCTTATGATGAAGCGATTTGTCTACCATCTGAAGAAGCGGCTTTGGTTGCGCTAAGAACTCAACAAGTAATCTCAGATGAGTCTAGAATCCACAATACTATTGATCCATTAGCAGGCTCTTATTTCATTGAATGGTTAACAGATGAAGTTGAAGAAAGAGTTTGGAAATATATCGATAAAATTCAAAAAGTTGGGACTATAGATAAAGCACTCTCTACAGGATTCTTATATAAAGAAATGAGGGATGCTTTTCACAAGAGAAGAATACGCATTGAAACTGGGGATGAAATTATGCTTGGTGTGAATAAGTATTCCGTCTCTTATGATACTGTTACTGATGTATTTAGAACAAATAAAGAAGCAATAGATATAGAAGTTCGACGGATTGAAAAATTAAAAGAACGAAGAGATAACGCAAAATTAAACAGAATTCTAGATAAATTGCGAAATGTTTGTGAGAAAGAAGAAAATGTAATGCCAGTAGTCATGGAAGCGACCAAAGAAGGAGCTACTGTTGGAGAAGTTTGTAATATATACAGGGAAATTTGGGGAACGTGGGATCCACCCTTAGCAATTTAATTCTGGAGGTGTAAAGTGTGTCAGAAAAAAAGATAAGAGTACTTATGAGTAAACCTGGCATCGATGGTCATTGGCGTGGTGGTATTGTCGTCAGCCGTGCCCTCAGGGATGCAGGGATGGAGCTTATTTTCGGAGGATTTCAAAATGTACGACAAATTGTTGAATCTGCGATTCAAGAGGATGTAGATGTTATAGGGTTAAGCATTCATTCTGGAGCTCATTTTGCTTATACACAGCAAGTTATTGATTTATTAAAAGAACGTGGAGTACTTGACAATATTATGATACTTGTTGGAGGAGTAGTTCCTGCTAAAGATTTTCCTAAGCTTAAAGAGATGGGTGTAGCAAACGTGTATGGTCCTGGATCGATAACTAGTGATATCGTAGAGTTTATAAGACAAAATTTAAAGAAGTAAGAAAAATTTAAAGAATTCTCAAGTTACCATTTTATTAAATCATATGTCAAAAAATAAAAATAACATGTAATATTTTTTTTCATTAAATTATAATTTAACAGCTATTTCTCAATGGGAATGAATTTCATTGAAAGTTGGATATGATTTTGATACTTTGATCAATAAATTTAAGCAAAAGGACAAGATTGCCTTAGCAAAATTGATAACTATTATTGAAAATGAGCCAGAAAGAGCACATGAAATATTTAAACATTTTGAAGATATAAAACATGATTCTTTTATTGTTGGAATTACAGGTTCTCCTGGAGTTGGAAAAAGTACTTTAACTGGTGAGATTTGTAAAAAACTATTAGAAGACGGAAAATCAATTGGCATTATTTGTGTCGATCCTACATCTCCTTTTAGTGGAGGGGCGTTTTTAGGAGATAGAGTGCGGATGACTGATATTTCATTACACCCTAACGTATTCATGCGTAGCCTTGCTTCAAGAGGATATAAGGGAGGAATTTCGAGAGCCGTTTTTGATATAAGTTTATTGTATGAAGCCTTTGGCATGGATCTAATAATCATTGAAACTGTAGGGGTCGGTCAAGCAGAATTTGATATCTACAACCTTGCATATACTGTTGTTGTCGTTTTAGTTCCTGGGTACGGTGATGCCATCCAAATGCAAAAAGCAGGAATTATAGAAATCGGAGACATTTATGACATTAACAAAAAGGATTTAGGAGGAGAGGATGTCGCAGCTCAAGTAGATTTAATGTTAGATGATTCTACCTTTCAAAGTGGATGGAGGCCCCCAGTATCAATGACAGATGCGATTTCAGGGGAAG
>CAYZTE010000083.1:0-5745 GCA_964481225.1 uncultured archaeon
ATTAGTACCAATCTCTAATTTAATTCCCTTTACTAAATTTTTTATTTTTTATTATCGTCAAACTTTTAAAATTTTATGTATTTCTAATCCTTAGATTAAATAAAAACAAGGATTTAACGGAATTATGAAATTAAACCTTGAATTTTCTCCACCTTTTAATGAAATCACTAAAAATTTATTTGAAACCATTCAATTTGAGAAAGAAATAACGTTAGGAGAATTAATTGAATTTTTTGGGCAAAAGTATGGAGAAAAATTTGTTGATTTAGTTTGGGAAAAAGGTAAGAAGGGGGAATTTAATAAACTTCTCTCCATTATAATCAATGGAAGAAGTTATCAGCACGATAAATTCTTAGAAACTAGGTTGACAGATGGAGATCAGATTGTTTTTATTTATATCTATTTTGGTGGATAATTCTAATTAAGTAGGCTTTCTCAAATTTTTTGTACTCAAAATAAAAAAACAATCCACATTCCTAATCCAGTTAGTATAGGATTTAAAATATTATCAGAAATAGTTTTTGCGAAGGCATCTACTAATAGAAATAGGATAGTTGCGACTACAGCCATTAAGAGGATCTTTTCGATTCTTATAGGCATCCAATTATAGTATAACAATGAAATTAAAATAACAATAACAAACGTTGTCAAACCACCAGCTATAAAACCTTCTACTGTTTTATTAGAGTTCGTTTTAAGGGTATGTGTTCCATATCTTTTTCCAATTAAACACGCCGCGGCATCTGCTCCAGTGGTTATTAATGCAACGGCAGCGAAAATTGGAAATGGTGCAAATAAAAAAGGTGTAAAGGATAGAACTAAGGGTGTTGAGGCTATAAATGTGTATAATTCATTCTGCTTCATGTCAAAGTACCATTTTTTAGCCCAATTTGGGAGCAAATAAAATTTATTTAATCGAGCAAGGTCTGCTACTTGAAACATGATTACAAAACCATATCCAATAGTGATGATTAACCAATAAGAGAAACTATAATTATCTAAGCCAAATTGATCTAAAAAACCTACATCTTCAAGTATGATCCCTAATGTCCAAAAGAAGAAAATAATTAAACATGTAAACAAGTGTAAAAACTTCCTTCCAAACTCACTTTTTAAATCATCTTTCCAATTTTTATTAAATTCTTCACAAAATTTGTTATAATCTCTTTCTGCCATAATATCTGGGTTCTTTTTTGAAACAATGGCATTATAAATTAATGTAAGAATCCATATTCCCATTTCAATTAAAAATATAACAGACGTAAAAAGCCATAAGTAATTCAATGATTTTTGACTCAAATTAGGAGAGTTGTATTGATACATGAAAGGAAATAAAATTCCCGCCACCAGAAATAAAAGGGCAATTAATATTTCGTTTGTGAATAAACGGTTTTCAATCTTAATTTTTCGGTTTTTAAATATGTAAATAAAAGTTAAAATTGAATATCCAATTAAAACCAAGCTGGTAGGTAAAAAATACATATTGTTAACCTTTAAAGTCGAATAATTTAAAAATTTTTTTAGTTAAAGCCATTCCAAAATGATTGAAGCATAATTAAAATTAAAGAAAAACCTAACAAACAAGTATATTAGGCTACATCCAATTGGATTTAATAAATTATCGCAAATATTAATAGGTTTACTGGTAAGCACATCAATAATTAAAAATACGATTGCGAAAATGAAGGACCAATAAACACCAACAAAAAAGAAACAAATGATAAATGAACCTATGCTTCCAGCTATGGTCCCTTCCCATGTTTTCCTCCTATTCCACGATATTTGGGTTTTTCCATATCTTATCCCAATCTGACTCGTTATCAAATCGCTAATAGAACTCATCCCCAAAATCGAGAAAAATACCATTGGTGGGCAAACAAAAGCAGCAAACATATGTCCAATTGCGAAGTATAGGTAAGTTCCATAGCTTTGTTTCTCTTCTTTAGAGAGATATAATTTTGGAAAAATATTGAAAGGAAAAGAAAGAAATCTGGATTTTCGCGTAAACTCATTTACTAACATGAACAAACAGAAGGTATAAAAAAAGAAAAACAAGAGATAATAAAACCATCCTAATGAAAAAAGAACTTCGGCTATGGAATTCGATTCAATTACTAATTTTAAATATAGTAAAAGCATGTTATTTTCCTCAGGAATCATTCCAGCAGAGGTTCCTGTAAAGGATTTAACGACTATTAAGCCGATGTTCCAAACGATTAAAAGTCCTATAAATATAATTATATGATTTAATTTTCGCAAAGTATCTTTTTTAGCATCGCTCCAAGCTTCTTGCTTTTTCTCCATTCTTAATACTAGCTTAGAAAGATCCTTCCTAAAAACTTTTTTGAATGAATGTCGTAAACCGGTAGAAATCAGGATTAATATTGCAAGTATAACCAAGGGTAAACCAATAGATAATAACCAGACAGGTATTATCACCTCCTGAAGTTTAACTTCTTGATTCATTAATGAAATAAATAGAAGGATATGAGCAAAAACAAATGATATGGTGCTAAATCCAAAAATGTTATTTAGGAGGTCTGGCTTGTATGAGAAATATATATAATTAAAGAGTATTAGAATGTAAGAAATAGCTATTATGAAAAACCATAAATGAAAGTGTTCCATGGCTATTTTAACATAATTGTGTGATTATAATATATTTGTTTATGGCTTTTTATTAAAAATGTGGTTTGTAATTAATGGAAGTTATTAATTTCAAATTAAATCGATTAATAAAGTTTACAAAAAAATCAATCTTATAACTAGTTAGTCCTAAAATTCCTCTTCAATCGCTTTAATCTTGAAAAACATTATTTTAGCTTCAAAATCTATTGATCGCAGCGAGATTTTAAAACGCTCAAAGATTCCGTTTGATATATTAGCTACCGACATAGATGAAGAGAAATTTAAAACCAAATATACCAACCCGATTAAGTTAGCAAGAGAATTAGCAAGAGCAAAAGCTTTGGAGGCAAAAGAAAAGTTATTGGGAAAAAAAAAGGATGCTGTCATCATTGCAGCAGACACAATAGTGGAGCTTAATAAAGAAATTATCGGTAAAGCAAACAATGAAAAAGAAGCATTTGAAATCCTTAAAAAATTGGCAGGTAAAACCCATAATCTCATTACAGGAATAGCAATTACTGAGACCCATAATCCGAAAATAATTGTTGAGTTCGCTACTACTGCTGTTGAATTTTTAGATATGTCCGATGAAGATATTTGGGGGTATATAAAATCCAATGAATGGAAAGACCGTGCTGGTGCATATTCATTAAAAGATAAGGCAAGCCTCTTTATCGCAAAAATAATTGGATCACCTTCTAATGTAATTGGTCTTCCAATGAATAAAATGTTTAAAATATTAAAGAACGACTTTGGTCTGAATTTATTACAAATTAAATGGCCTAAAACCTAATTATGAAAAAATTGAAAATATGTGTTGGATCCTTAAACCCAACAAAAGTAAATGCTGTAAAGATTGCTTTTAATAAATATTTTAACAACATTGAAATTTATAAAATCAAAGCAGATTCAAAAGTTTCAGACCAACCAATTGGAATGAAAAGAACAATCCAAGGAGCAATAAATAGGGCTGAAAGCTCATTAAACCATCTTATTAATAAAAAACGAATTAGAGAGTATATTTTTGGTGTAGGAATTGAAGCTGGATTAGCAAAGATACCTTTTACTAAAACAGGTTATATGGATTTTCAATTTTGTGCTATTGTTGATGAAAAAAAAGAAGTTTCATTAGGAACTGGCATAGGTTTTGAATATCCACAAACAATAATTGAACAAGTTATAGATAAAAATGGTGCTGAAATTGGTGAAATTATTGGCAAACTCGCAGGAAACATAAATTTGAAAAATGAAACTGGTGCCATCAGTTTTTTGAGTAAAAATGCCATAACAAGAACTGAGATTTTAACCCAAGCAGTAATTTGTGCACTATTACCTTTGATAAATAGAGAGCTCTATAAATAATATCAAAAATAATCAGCAAAATATACTTATCTTTCTGAAAATTCTTTCCAAATTTTTAAGTCTTCATAGAACTTTAAGATTTTTTCAAATTTTCTTGCTAAATTGTTATAATAATCTTGATCGGCATATTTTCTTCTAGACAACGTCTTTGCAGCTATAATTCCTTTTTTGTACCTTAATATTTTTTCATCGATCACAATTTTTTTAGATCAAAATTACTAGTTAAATTTGAGAAATATGCAGATATTATGTCGTTTTAACATCAGATCTTATTTAGATTTCACAATAGAGAATAGAAATCCTTCTTCAAATATCAAAATGAGGATTAAATAATAATTTTTTATAGTATAATTTAAAAAATTGTAAACTTTTTATTTTGTTTAAATATGATTCAAATTAATACAATGTGCGTTAAAAAATTTTATTTTAATAGTAATTCTGGTCAATCCATAAAGGAACCTTTCGTCCACACCTACTCTATTGTAGCTAGGGATCCCAAAACTGGAGAAATGGGTGTAGGGGTTCAAAGTCATTGGTTTTCCGTTGGCTCAGTCGTCTCCTGGGGAGAATCTGGTATTGGAGTAGTGGCAACTCAATCATTTGTAAATAAGTCTTTTGGCATACGAGGACTTGAGTTATTGAAAGAAGGAAAACCACCTCAAGAAACTCTGGACATCTTGCTTTCAGAAGATGAGGGAAGTGATGTAAGACAAGTGGCAATTTTAGATTCGAAAGGAAGGGTGGCGGTTCATACGGGAAAAAAATGTGTAACGTATGCTGGACATATCAAGGGAGATAATTTCTCTGCTCAAGCAAATCTGATGTTATCAGATAAGGTGTGGCCTGCTATGGCTCAAACTTTTGAAAAACATCGAGATCTACCTTTACCTGAGCGAATAATTAGGGCATTAGAAGCAGCAGAGGCAGTAGGAGGTGATATAAGGGGAAAACAATCTGCTGCATTGTTAATAGTAGGAGGTGAGCCAGCAGAGAATAAATGGGACGATCCTCTTATTGATCTAAGGGTAGAAGATCATAAAGAACCATTAAAAGAGCTCAGTAGACTGTTAAAAGTATTTAGGTCTTATGAACACATGAACAATGGTGATCTTGCAATGGAAAAAGGCGATATAGACAAGGCTCTTGAAGAATATTATGCAGCCAATAAAATGTTTCCTGATCATTTAGAAATGAAGTACTGGACTGCAATAAATTTGGCGAATGATCAAAGACTCGACGAAGCATTACCACTATTTAAAGAAATATTCAAACAAGATAACAATTGGTGGGTGCTTACAAAAAGACTACCCGAAGTGGATTTATTAAACTTGGAAAAGGAAGAATTAGACAAGATTTTATCCTTGAAATGAAGAAATTTTTACTTTAAAGAATATAAAGTACAAATATTTCTATATAGAAAAAGTTAAATTCTTTTATAATTTAAAATCCCAATACAAATTATCATTTCAAAGAGATGATCTCAAGTATGGCTAAAAAGTATAAAAACGAAGGTTTAATGAAATTTTTGACAGTTATTGGAGGATTGGTTGCTTTAGCAAGTCAAATATTCGTACTTTTTAAGTACAATTGGCCTCTTGGTCGCTTTGTAGGGTTCTATGATCCTGTGTATGCAATTATTGGAATTGTTATCTCGGTTATAACAATATATACAGCAATTCAACCTAATAATCCTTTTCCATTTCACTGGTTATTTCTATTTGTACTAGGTATATTACTTGTTATTTTTTCTGGTGG
>CAYZTE010000083.1:5845-7926 GCA_964481225.1 uncultured archaeon
TCTTATAAAAAGAAATTTGAGAAAAGTAAATTCTCATTAATATCAATATTTTTTTTCTTCTACTTTATACAAAGTGTATTAAATTCTAGCACTTTTTAGAAAGTAGGTTACTATTTGTTCTGCTAAATTTATATCAGATACTTTTTGTAAGCCTGTAAATCCAGGAATTGAGTTCACTTCTAAAACAAGAAATCCTCTCTCACTTTCAACAATATCAACTCCTGCTATTTCTGTTTTAACTGCTTTTGCTGAATTGATAGCTAAATCTTTTAATTCTTCTGTTAACTCTATAGGTTCAGCTCGTGCTCCTGCATGTATATTAGTTTTCCAAGTATTGGCTACTCTGTACATGCCAGCAATGACTTTATCACCTAAAACTAAAATCCTAATGTCTCGATTTTGATGTTCAATAAACTCTTGTAAATAAAAAACTTCATTTAGTTGACCAAGACTATAAATAACATTTTCTGCGAATCCTCTATCGTTGATTCGGGTTATTCCTATTCCTTTTGATCCATATAGCGGTTTTATAACGCAATCACTTCCTAACTCTTCAAAAGCATCCAATGCCATGTGCGGATCTTCACATATAATCGTTTTTGGCGTTGGGATTTTATATTTTTCTAAAAATACAGAAGTTAAAAACTTATCACTTGCGATTTCCAAGGATTCTCTCGAATTTATTAATTTAACATCACATTCTTCTATTGCCCTTAATATATCAAGCCTGAAGAAAATTTTTTGGGTAGTTGCAGCTCCAAATCCTCTCACAAGAGCCGCTCTTGGATCAAGGTTTTCAAATTGTTCTTCGAATCTATCCCGGAAAAATACCTTAACTTTCATGGATGAAGGGATAAAATACTGAACTTCGTATCGACGTTTTTTGAACTCTTTGCTCAATAGTTGAACTTCTGGATCGGATGGATTTGGAGTAATTATCATCGAATGCATTTTTATTTCACCTAAAAAGAAATTACTTAATTAAATAATAGCATTAATTTTTAAATAAATTTAATTTCATATAAAACATATATGAAATCAATGGATCTTGAAGACAAAGATAGTGAGATAGAGAAATTATCTCAGATGCTTAGTAAAATTCAAAATCTTTACTATAAGAAGAAAGAACAATTACAAGAATTACAATTAGAGATATCTGAATTAAGAGAGGTTTTAAACTATTTTAATTCATTTATATCAAACAAGTCTTTTCAAAGTGCAGATGAGATTTACTCAAAATCAATAAAAAAAGCACCAGTAGAAGAACGATATTTTGTAGAAGAGGTTCCTAAAGAACGGGTTAAAGGGACAAACATCAAGAGGAAGATATTTTCCAAAGATAAGGGTAAGGAATCTAAATTATTATGTATATTAAATTTCATTGATTTTAATACAATAGAGATTAAGTTCATCGATCCACCAGAAAGGGCAATAAAAGAAACATCGGAAGGTTTTGTTCGTATCTTTCTAAAAGGTGCTCTTGTAAAAATTAAAGATACTAGTCCTAAATTGAGTGTTAATTATGATTATTTTAAGGATTCAGATTTAATCGAAAAGATAAAGATTTCCAACTTAAATTCTATTAATGAATATGATTTAATCACGTCGAAAATGAGAGAACTATTAGCTCAAGAAATTTCTTCTAATGTTTAATTGAAATAAACTACTATAAAATAATCCCATTCTTAAAATAAAAATTTCCTGCTCAAGGAGATCTGAAAAACAAGAAGGGGTTGATTAGACTTCTTCTTAGTATTAGTAAAATATTATATTGAGATAATATATTGTTTAATTAAAATAGGAAAAATTAATTATTCAGCAATTCTTTATTAATTTTATCAAAATTAATAAATAGAGTGTATTAATCTTGGCAAAGAAAAAAACATGGCTACAAATGCCTAAAGTTCACTCAAAATTTCATGATGCAAAGTTGGAGAGTGTTTTAATTAACAAATCGATAGAGTTAATCACTGGTGAAAAAGGAGAGGCACCTTCATTTTTATTCCTTTCAGGTGCTTTTTTCGATGTGAAGTCATTTGCCTATTCGGGATTAAGAGCTTGGAAGGGTGCCGTTAAACCTT
>CAYZTE010000084.1:0-7857 GCA_964481225.1 uncultured archaeon
TCAGGAAAAGAAGAATAATTAATATGTTACGTCCTTAGTTTCGATTTTCTTTAGGACAGGTTCCATTTCTCTAAAAACTTTTCTAATTTTGTGGAAATAATACCCTAATTTATAACCTTTTTTACAGTTTGTAAAGAGCATGAAGTCATTATCAGCATCCCCAACTAGAATGATCGTATATCCTTTTGTCCCTCTAATGACTATATCTCTCAATTCGCCCTGTTCCAACCCTTGACTAATTTTTTCTCCGAGTGAGATTAAGGTTGCTGGACTTGCACTATATATATCCCATACAACATCAGCGGTTTCAGAACTTGCTATTCTTAGCCCAGTTTTCGAAACAATAGCAGTACCTTCTAAATCAGTGGAACTTTCTAGTAGTTCTAAAGATCGCATTAAATCATCTAATATGTCTTGACTTATATCAATTTCAGTGTCTTTAGCTTTTTCCAATTTTAACACCTCTATTATGATTATAATGATTTTTGAGAATTTAAATATTTTTTAGATGAAAACTTCTTAACTCCTTTAAAAGCACCGGATCTCCTTTTCTTATAGTTGTTTTTTCACTTTCAATTCCTACGATTACACCACCCTTAGTGCCAAACGTATTTAATATTTTTGTAAATGGAGGTTCTAATTGTTTTCCAACGATTTTTTTGGCTCCAATAGCGCTTTGAGCTAATCCCGTACAGATAATGCCTTGTGAATGATCTGGATTTTTGATAATTCCCTGCTTAATTTTATATTTATAAAAAATAGGAGACTCTTTATGAATTTTTAATAGTTCTGCAGACCCCAATATCCTGAGGCTAGTAGGTGGCAAATCCAATCGACTTAAAAGCATAATTGTTCTTTCTTTTCTAATCAAAGTTTTCTCTTTCAACAATATTATCGCTTTAAATCCTTGTACTTTATTTGATACAATAGTTTGAATTCTTTTTCCATCTTTTTCTTGATACGGATAAATATTTCCTACTGTGGTGAACATGCCAATCGTAATATGAACTTGAGTGCCAAAACGAGTTTTTGACTTGAATAGTTCATTATTGTTTACTCTAACGTCAATAATGCTACAATATTCAAAAGCTTCGGGGTTATCTGTAGCATAACAACCCCGAAAAATCCTTTTTATATCCAATCCTTTTATATTAATGCCGATTCGATCACCAGCTTTTGCTGAAGCCACATTTTGATGAAAAATTTGAATACTTTTTACTCTTCCCGAAGACTTTATAGGTAGAATCATTAAATTTTGATTTAACTGTAATTGTCCTTTTAAAATTGTCCCAGTTAAGATTGCTCCCATTCCCTTGATGGGAAAATGATGATCAATAGGAATTATAATATCTCCCTCAACATCTCTTTCTATTTTTATAGATTTTATCGTTTCTAATATTCCTTCTTTTAAGTTCTCAAATCCTATTTTATTTTTTGCAGAAATGGCAAATATCGGTAAATTTGAACCAAAAGAGGTAGATCCAAAAAAATCTCTAGTTTTTTTTATCTCATCTTCAATATTTCCTGTAAATAGATCAATTTTGTTTAACACAACAATAATTTTATTAATATTTAGAGATTCTACTATGATGAGATGTTCTCCAGTTTGAACTTGAGGACCTTTATTTATATCAATGACTATCATGGCGAAATCAATTATTTCTACTGAGGACGCGCTAATTTTTATTAAATCCGCATGCCCCGGTCCATCTACTAGTGTAACAAGGTACTTTTCTAGCATAAGACTTGTAAAACCTAAATCAATGGTGATGCCTCTTTCTTTGCTCTGTGGATGCGCATCAATACCAGCAGTAGATATGATTTCGCTAAGACCTGCAGCCACCAAAGTTTTCCCTGAATCTATGTGACCAAATAATCCAACGTGAAATGGGATTTTCTTTTCAATTTCCATCTTCAATTACTAAAAAAATGGAAAAAATATATACATTTTTATTGATTTTGATATAGTAATTAAAATGGTTCGAGAAATTACAAAAATCGGACTCAAATAATTTTAATTATTATTTTGATTTTAAATATCATATAATTTATTTATTAAATTTGATAGGTGAAATAATGCCAAAATATTGTCCTTATTGTGGGAATCCGGTAAAGGAATCCGACAAATTCTGCATCGTTTGTGGAAAACCACTGCTTGCTGATATCCCAAAACGCAAAAAAGAACCTATTATAAAAGAATCCGTAAAAAAAGAAGAAGAAAAAGCAGAAATAAAAGTAGAAGAAGTAAAACCGGAAATAGAAGAAGAAGAAGAACCAATTGAAATGAAAGAGAAAGAGAAAAAGAAATTAAAAAAAGAAAAAGAGAAAAAAGAGATTAAATCCCTCCCAGAAGAAGTAAAAGAGCAAATGGTGTATTATATCGAATATAATGATATTCAATTAAATAAGAATGTCCTATCAGAAAAATTGAATGAAATTTTAAAATCAACAAAAGATGCAAGGTATGAATATGATAATGATTTTAAAAAAGAGGTTAATCTAAAACTTGAGGCAGTAAAGACTCTGATAAATGAATTAAAACAAAAAGAAAGCGTGATTAAGCAAAATTTAGAAGAGCCCTTTATTGTTCAAAGGATAAATGATGATATTAATACTAAAGTATTTCAACTTGAAAATTTAACACGAGAATACAAATTGCATAAAATGGATAAAGAAACCTTTGAAAAATTAAGAGACAAATATAAACAAGAAAAATTAGATTTAGAGAGCGAAAGAGAAGATCTGGTAGGGGGAATGAAATTATGGATCCAAGATTTAAAGTTAGAAAAGAGGGAACTTTCAGGAGAGCGAAAACTCAATAAAGGTCGATTTCATGCAAAGGAGATTTTAGAAGAGGAGTTTAAGAAAAAAGATAAAGAATTTGATTTAAAATTGAAAAAAGTTGACACAAAAATCAATACTTTGGAAGAATTAACTCAATAAATAATTATAAAAATATAATTATGAAGAAACATTTAAAAAATCGATAAATATGAGAAATAAATTAATTGGGATCATACTTCTACTTATCGGGTTATCCTTATTAACGATCGGAGTTATCGAAGGTCAGTATAATTTGATACCAATTCCTTAATTCCCCCATCTTCCTTTCTTGATAGCATCAGAATTGTCTAAAAAGCCTTTTTTCTGAAATCTCTTTTCTTGTGATTTTCTGCATTTATTAGATTGATTATAATGAATTTTGCACAAGTATATTTTATGAAGTGAATTTTCATTGAATTTTAAACCAGCTCTTTCGATATATTTCTTCCAAGCATTTTCTGAAAGAGAACGGATACCATTCTCAACACATCCTCTTATTGAACATTTTCTTATTTTAGCCGTTCCACCTAGATCTCTTTTATTTCTAAGCTCCTTCGGAAGTTTCACGATTTAGCACTTGGTAAAAACTTTATTAAGATAAAATATTATGATTTTTAAATATTCTATATCTTAAAATTTTTGCCAAAACTAATGGATGCATTAAATTTAATTTTTGACGAAAATTTGATAAGAAGGAAACTTTATCCATGTGATTCACCTTCAAGAATATCATTAAAAGATAAATTTTTTACGAGTTCAGCAGTCCTTTTTTCCATAATTCCATATGAAGAAAAACCTTACGAATTGATTTTGATCCATCGGTCAGAGAGAGGAACAAGGCATCGCGGTGAAATGTCTTTTCCTGGGGGTAAATTCGACCCTCGAGCCGATAAATCTCTAAAAGACACTGCTATGAGGGAGACAGAAGAAGAAATAGGAGTTTCAAGGAAAAATATTAAAATATTAGGATGTCTTGATGATTTCCCTACAATGACTCGATATATTATTACTCCTTTTTTAGGTATTATTGATAAAAACCAAATATTACAAAAAGACAATAGAGAAGTTCAAAGAATCTTGAAAATTCCCATAGATTTTTTCACCAACACAGGTAATTTTAGAGAACAAGCTGTTGATATTGATAATAAAAAGTTCCCGATTTTTTACTTTAATTATTTCGATAGTGAAAATGAGCAAAAATATACGATATGGGGAGCGACGGCATACATGATAGTGACATTTTTAGAACAAATATATGGATTTACATTATCACAATTAAGATTAAAACGTTTTAAACTCGAAAAAATTAAACTTTTGAAAGAATACATCAAATATAGAAATCATATTACTAGTAAATTCTAATCGCTCAACTTTAATTTAAATAATTATGGTACCTAAAGATTATATTTTTTCCGAGCAATTCATGCGGAGTAAGTTAAAGAAGTATAATTCTCCAGATAGATTAAAATTGCAACATGAATATTTTGTCAATTCAGCAGTTATATTCCTTATCATTGCTTATAAAGATAAACCTTATGATCTAGTACTCATTCGTCGCACAAAAAGAGATGGTGATAAGCATTCTGGAGAAATGTCTTTTCCTGGAGGAAAATTTGATCTATTAACAGATAAGACTTACTTAGATACGGCTTTAAGAGAGTTGAATGAAGAATTAGGAATTCCTAAGTCAGAAGTTCATTTATTAGGGTGTATTGATGATCATCTTACTCCAAAAGGCTTCATTATAACTGCTTTTGTAGCATATATAGATGAAAATCAAAAAATGATAAAGCAAGATGAAGAAGTACAAGAAATAGTGAAAATACCAATTAATTTCTTCACAAACAAAAGCAACTATCGGGAAAGAACATACCAATTAAGAGATGATCTAATTGGTGTAGGTAAATTTAATTATAAATCACCTCATAATAGTGAAAAAATTATGATTTTTGGGGCTACAAGTCATATTATTGTTAATTTTATTGAACAAGTTTATAATATTGAATTAAAAACACCAGGATGTAGACGAATAACTTGTGAAGATATAAAAAATAAGATTATACGCTAAATTTTCAAAAATATTATGAAATGATTTTTTTTAATTTAAATGTATAATCAGGACAGTTCTTACATTCTGGGATTTTACATAAAAACTGTATTTTTGGGAGTGGACATAATGTAAAAAATGGGCACTCAAATAGACTTAATTCTAAATTAAAATCTACGCTATTACTCATTATTTCATCATATTTCTTATAATTTATATTAAAGTATACAGAAATTATATATTTATAAAGAAAAAAACTGTTCAAGTTTAGTAAATCCCTTATTAGATTATCATTTCTTTAAGGGGAAAGGTTCAATAAACCCTATAATATCCACGTACTAGATTTTTAATAGTAAATAGCTAAGTGAATAATCATGCTAAAAAGAATTAAGAGAAAACTTCAATTAGGGTTAAAATTTTTATGAATTATCGAATTAAAAATACAAATTCATATTAGAATCATCCTATAAGTCATTTATTTTAGAAATTAGGTTTAGAAAATGAAGTATAGAAAAATGGGGTCTCTTGATTGGGAAGTATCTGTTCTTGGATTTGGCGCCATGCGATTTCCGATGGATGAGCAATTTAATGTTATTGAAGAAGAAGCAATCAAGATGATCCATCATGCAATTAATAATGGGGTAAACTATATTGACACGGCCTATCCATACCATAATGGAGAAAGTGAAGTTATAGTAGGAAAAGCTTTAAAAGGAGGGTATCGAGAAAAAGTTCATCTCACCACAAAACTACCAATATGGGCAGTTAAAAAAACAGAAGGTTTTGATGAGCTTTTAAATCAACAAATTGAAAGGCTCCAAACAAATCCCGATATTTACTTATTTCATGGTTTAAACAAGAATCGATTCGAAAAAATTAAAAAATTTAATTTAATCGAAAAAATGGAAGAAGTAAGAGCAAAGGGATTAATTAAACACATAGGATTTTCATTTCATGACAATTTTGAGGTATTTAAAGAAATAATTAATTATTATAATTGGGATTGTTGTCAGATTCAATATAATTATCTTGATATTGAATATCAAGCTGGTACTAAGGGATTACAATATGCTGGTAGTAAAGGTATTGCAGTTATAATTATGGAACCAATTCGTGGTGGAAAGTTAGCTATACCTGAGCACAAACTAGATACAAAACCACAGGTTAAGAGAGTACTTGAAAAATCAAAAGTGAAAAGAACTATGGCTGATTGGGCACTTCAATTCGTTTGGAACCATCCCGAAGTTTCAGTTGTATTAAGTGGAATGAGCTCCATGCAGCATGTAATAGAAAACATTGAATCTGCTAATAATTCAGGAACAAATATAATAACAGCAGAGGATTTACAAACTATTTCTGAGTTACGCGAAGCTTATAATAAATATATGCTAATACCTTGCACGAGTTGTAGATATTGTTTACCATGCCCAAATAATGTCGCCATTCCGTGGATTTTGGGATTATTAAATGAGCTCGCATATTGGGGTGAAAGAGGTAAACCCAGAATTGCGTTTTTTTATAATAGAATGGCAAAAACCCAAGAAGATCTGGAAAAAAGGATTTCTGAAGGAGATGAAGCAGAAGGAGCTGCCAGTTTATGCATTCAATGCGGTGAATGCCTCGAAAAATGTCCCCAACAAATTGACATTCCTGATGTCATGGAGAAAACCAAATCAATTTTTGAGGATAATAAAAAAATTTCTGATGTTTTTCTTTATGGGGAAAATTAATCCTTGAGGATAAATAAAAAAATATTGAAATTATTTAAAGACATCCTTATATACAGTTCTTTTCAATTGGATGAAAATTATAACTACAGCTCCAATACTGACGCCTATTAATACATAGACTATTGTGTTTATCAGTTCAGTGTAATCTTTAGGACCACTAACAGAATAAATAATAAGTGGACATCTCATTAATGGATACTCATCTTGACTTCCTGCAGGTCCAGTAATATTATACGGATCATCACCAATTCCATCGCCATCTGCATCGGAACCTGGGTAATCGTCCCAATAATTACCACCAATACTTCCATTATCCCATTGATTATTTGTCCCATCATCTAGAGCATTTACACTATTGTTAATAAAGCAATTGCTATACACCGTATTATCATCACTAAAAAACATTTCTATTCCTGTTTCCACGTTATGTTCTATGCGATTTCCAAATATAGTATTATTATTGCTATTTGAAATACATAATATTCCAATTGTGTTATTGGAATTTATGCTATTGAATATTTGTCCATTAGTTGTTGAATCTAATCGGATTCCTGCATCATTAAGGGTTAATCCTGCGTTATAAAGAATACAATTTCTAATAATAAATGGAACACTTGAAGATTTAATCGTTATACAAGAACCTGTATCGAGACCATCAATAGTTACGTTTTCAATAACATAAGGATCGCCCCAGTTTCCCGATCCAGAACACCAATCGTAGGTTGAAGCTGTATAAGACCAGTTGTTCGTTGGAAGTGTATCATCTATTAATATTGGGCTTATTGTAAGATTCGTATAAGCTGATTCTTTTAAATAAAATAATTTAACCTTGTTTGAAGTATCCGTATAGTTTGCTAGAGACCTATAGATATTATTGGAATAAACAGAAATGAATGCTAAATTTATTACCGTAATCAAAAAAATAATTTTTATTTTTGTTTTTCTTTTCATTTCAATGTCGCTAAAATTAGTTTATAGATTAAAAGAAATAATTATCAATCAATATTTAATGTTTTTGTCTTATTAAATGAATTTAATCATGCGATTGAAAAGAATGAAAAAATTGGCTAGAACCATAATTTAATAAGGTAAAATTAGTAAGTTGGAAAGCCAATTAAAATCTTTTTAAGCAAAATTACTGATTTTTTATGATTTAATCATTTAGTAAAATATAATAGTAAAATTCTTTTAAATCACAGTATTACTTGAATTAAAACAAAACAAAAATAACTTATTATAGTGGCCCTTGACGGTTAG
>CAYZTE010000085.1:0-7754 GCA_964481225.1 uncultured archaeon
TACTCTCGAAAGTTGAACGTAGGCTTAGGATGAATATCCAATAAAAACAATGAAAATTGGATATAACTGCCCCTTGCGTGGGGTTAAAGCCTATAAATGAAATAAATAATTCAAAAAAAAGAATAAAAGTGGAAAAAATATGGAAGCAAATTTTGAATTTAGGAAACAAATTATGGATTTTCATATTGGGCCTGATGTAATTAAATACTGTTATCAATGTAGTAGATGTGCCGATAACTGCCCTGTAACTGCTGTAACTACTGATTTTTACACAACAACGGGATATAATCCCAGAGGAAACATCCTGATGGCTCTTTTAGGATATAAAGATCTAATTTTTGCTCAAGATGACTTGACAATTTGGGGCTGTACTGTTTGTGATACATGTGATGAAGTATGTCCTCAAAATATTGAGCTTACTGAGATCTTTACTTTTCTGAAAAACCAAAGTATTGCTCTAGGGAAGGGTCCAGAATTTATTTATTCCCAAGCAAAAGCGGTCTTCGAAAGTGCTAAAGCAATTCCTTCACAACCTGCAATTGAGAGAAGGCGAGATCAATTAGGTTTACCAGCAATAGTAGCGCCAGACGTAAATGAAGTACAAACATTACTAAAGAATATAGGAGCAGAAAAAAAATTAAAATAATTCGAGGGTAAGAGAAAAAATGACAGAATATAAAATGTTTGAAGGATGTACTATTGGTAATAGAATTCCTTTTATTGAAGCTGCTTCAAGAAAAGTTTTTGATAAGCTTGGTGTTGAGACTTCTCAAGCACCTTTTTCTTGTTGTCCAGATCCAACCGGTGTGAAAAGCTTTGATAATGATGCCTGGCTAGTAATCGGGGCTCGAAACCTATGTTTAGCTGAAGCAGAAGGTAAGGATATTGTATCATTGTGTAATGGTTGTGCTAATACCTTAAGAGGTGTACAACATCAATTAAAGCATGACAGCTTAAAGAAGGAAAAGATCAATTCAGAGCTAGCAAAAATCGGAAAGGAATTTAAAGGTTCTATAGATATAAAGCATTTTGTTGACGTATTAAAAGATGAAGTGGGTTTGGAAAAAATCAAAGGAGCTATTATTAAACAATTAGGTGGCTTGAAAGTAGCTTGTCATCCCGGTTGTCACTACATGCGTCCAGCAGAATGGATGGAATCTGATGATCCACTGAGGCCAACTAATTTACAAGAATTGGTAGCTGCTTCTGGCGCTAGTGTCGTAGATTACGAGGAATTAGCACTTTGTTGCGGTTCAGCTGTAACAAATGCTTATGAAGAACATGGTATGGCAAACTTAAAGAAAAAGATGGATAGTATCAAAAAAGCTGGTGCGGATGTCATCGTTGTAAATTGTCCTGCTTGTTTCCAGCAATTTGACACTAGACAGAGAGACCTAGGCAAGATGTTTGAAACTGAATATGGCGTCCCGGTTTTGTATCTAACAGAATTATATGCTTTAGCGATGGGATTTAGTCCTGACGATTTAGGATTAAAATTTCATCGTATACGCTTGGCTGGAGTATTAGAAAAGCTTGGTATATAGATAAATAGTAAAATCTTAAAATTTTTTTATTTTTTTAATTTTTCTAATTTTACATCATTAGGATTGTAAAGTTTAAATAATAAAGAATTATTAAATAATTTGGAGTTCTTTAATTATATTCTCGATTAAATAACTCTATTTTACGTACAAATGGGATTATAAGAATATGAAAAAAAATATCTAAAAGTATTCAAGATGATCATGTATAACTTAAAACGTGATGTTCCTTGGTTTTTCCATTATATTGAAAATTACTATCACATATTTCTAAATGTAAGATTTAATGGGAGAAATGCTCCCAATGAAGAAATACCATTCTCTATAGGATTAAATTTACAAGGATTTGAAGGATTAATCTTTTACATATATAAATCACACGCTAACAAAATAAAGTTCGATTTATACAAACATTCTATTGATCAAATTTACGAAATTACTAATCTTAATTATTTTCCAAGCGAGGAGCAAATAGATTCATTAGATTTTGTAATAATTCCATTTGGTTATTTTAAAGATGAGCATAGATTTGACTTGTATGTCCATAGCGACAAAATTGAATCGAGTTTTGATATATTCGCTTGGGCCCCTTCAAATCTCTTTAGAAATATAAAATCCGTTATTAAAATAGATAATCAATATAATGAATTAATTCCGATAGATGATTACAAGGGATATTATTTTCAGTTATCTAGCGCATTTAAAGGAAATCAGACGGGAAGGCTCTTCGATTTGATAAATTTACTTGTCGATCTTGATAAAAGTCTAGACGAAATTACTAATGAACCGCTTTTTGAACCAATGGACTCAGAGATTAAATTATTAGTATCAAAAAGTAATGAATTTTTATTTGAATTATGTCAGAAATCAGTACCTTTAGAGATAAAGAGTCTACTACGAGAGTTAGAAAGATTAAAATTTAACATCGACAACCTGACAAAAGAAGAAATCTTTAATTGGCTTGACGATATTATTGATTTTTATTCAGGAAAAACCTAAATTAAGAAAAAAAAATTCTATTTTGAGAAATATACTCCTCTAAGCTTCCTAATTAGTAAAGTAATTAAAACTATAATGACATAAATTATTCCAACAAATAAGAAACTAAACTTTAATGCCGCACTTAAAGACGCTATATATGCATTGAAATTTGAAACGGACGTTGGGGTTCTAAGCATTTCTAATAAATTAACATTTTCAATCACATCAAAAATTCCTGTTAAAAAGGGTGTAATTGCAATATATATTCCAATTGTTTGGATTTTATTTTTTGATCTCCGCAATGCAAGGACAATCAAGGCAAATGCTAATGAAACGTAGCCAACAATAAATAAGAAATCCCAATATATTGCAATACCTTGATTATTCATATCAGTATCTCCCCACACAGAAAAAATTGTTTCAACTTTAGAGGAAGTCCTAGCAAATTCAAAATCTAAAATTCCATATGTAGAAACATCTGCTTCGATGGGCATGAATACTAATACTTCAATTAAAATTACAGTTATAAAGCTAATAATAGAAACAAAAATCAACAGCTTATCTTTTGGGAATTCTTTTAACTTATCTAAATACAATACATTTCAACTCATTGATTCGTTTTTTCGGAAATTTTTAATAAAAGAAGTTATAGAAAATCCATTTTTAATGAATAATAATTAATTTTATTTTACTCTCAGTATTAATAAATGTTAATAGATTTTTGCTAAGTTAAGCAATTGAAATTATCATGTGTCTTGCTATTCCCGGAAAAATTTTAGAATTAGAAGGAAATTCTGCATTAGTTGATTTTGATGGCATCAAACAAAAAGTAATTGTAGCCTTAATTCAAAATCCAGAAGTTGGGAAATTTGTCATTGTCCATGCTGGTTATGCTATTGAAATGATGGATGAACAAGATGCTTTAGAAGCAATAGAACAATGGAAAGAAATTGCCGCCGATCAAGATATTAATCTTTCTGATATTTTATAAATCAAACAATTCTTCTTTTAACTTTTTTAATTTAGTATAAAGACTTTTTATCGCTTTAATTCCATTAGAATTTTGATTAAAATCTATAGGAGCTTCTCCATCCAGATCTGCTTTGCCGATTTCTGAATCAAATGGAATTGAATGATAAAGTGGAACTTCCCAATCTTTGATTCGCTGATTGATAATATCTTTTTGTGAAGCATCAATTATTTTATTCGCAATTAAATAAATATTAATTATCCCCAATTTCTTAGATAACTCTATTATTTTTTTGCATAAATCCAATGATTTCTGAGACGGTTCTGTTATAACTAACATTACATCTATTCCTTTCGCTGTACCTCTTCCTAAATGTTCCAACCCTGCTTCAAAATCTACAATGATAATTTCCTCTCTTTTTACAAAAAGATTATACAGTAAAGTTCTAATTAATGCATTTTCAGGACACAAACAACCAGTGGCAGGCTCTTCAATAGAGCCTAACACTAAAAGTTGGAGACCATCCGGACCTAAAACCTTATATTTATCAGGGATATCGGAAACTTCGGGATTGATATTGTAAATCCCGGGTCCTGCGCTTTTTACAGAAGTTCTTTCTTCAATTAAATTTTTCATTTCAGAGATTGGGATGATTTTTTCTTTTTTCTCTTTATCAATTCCTAAAGTATAACTTAAATTCATGGCGGAATCATTATCGATCGCTAAAACTTTAAATCCATCTTTCGCAAATAATCTCGCCAGTGTTCCTGCTATTAATGTTTTTCCAACTCCTCCTTTTCCTGATATCGCAATTTTTAAGGCTTTTTCACCAACTATCGTGTTTTATTGTAATAAAATTAGACTCTTAAATTAAATATTTACTTTAGAATTCTTAAAGATATATAATAAAAAGGTTAATTTTAATAAGCAATTTTAAAGTTCTTTTATTGGTTATCATGGTAAGAATTTGTCAAATCCATGACACTGAATTCGAATATGTGTGCCCAAAATGTTTAGAACCTTATTTATTTCTTACAAATTTCTCTAGTTTGGGTGATATCCGGGACTACCAAGAAAGAAATGCAAAGAAACTTAATTTAACTGATAATAAAGAGAATTTTAATTTAGTTGGCATTATCAAAACAAAAATTATTAATGAAGTAGCTTATTCAGGAATTCTTTTTTATGATATCTCCAAAAAGGAACCATTGGATATGACATTCAAGTCTACTAAACCAAGTTTTATAAAATATTTTCCATCCATTTTATTTTTAAATTTAACTAAAACTTGGCTAAACTTGATAAAAGACCTTAAAGAAATTCCCGACTGTTATATTGTTAATGCTAGTGGCCAAATCCATCCTTATTTATTTGGTGCAGCTTGCGATTTTGGTTTAAAAGTAGATGTCTCAGTTATCGGATATACAAAAAAACTTCTATTTGGAGAATTTAGTAAAAAAGAAAATGTAGATTTTAATGGAATATATTATAAGGATACTTTGATTGGTTATGCAGTTCCCAAACCTAATTCTAAAAAATTTTTATATCTTTCTGTTGGAAACAATATTTCCCTTGAAACGGCCTTGAATTTATTTCTTAAAATTGATTTGAACATTTTAAGCCTTTTGAAGGGAGAATTAAATAATTATATTAAAACTTTAAAAGCATGATTAAAAAAAGGTTGAAACCTAATTGGAGATTTCATTTAATACCTTCATGGCAAGTTCTCTAACATCTACATCTGCATCTTTAGATAATCTTTTCAGTAGTCCTTTCAACTTATCTTCTTCTATATCAAATTTAGTAAGAGCTTTTAACAAATTATACCTAACTATCCAATCATTATCATGAATCATATCAATAAAGGCATCATAAACTCTTTTATCTTTTATTTCACTTAATATTTTTATTGCGTTTCTTTTAATTACATTATTTTTATTATTCAAATCTTTAATAAGTAACTCAATAACTGCTTTTTTACTGATCTCATCCATGAGTTCATACATTCTCTTGAAAATAGACACTTGAAAATGTTGAGGAAAATCATACGAGATAGTTAATTTATATTTTTCTTTATCAGATTGTTTTAATATATTTTCTTTTAAATTAAGAACCATTTTATTTAATTCTTGATTTTCCTTTTGGACCTTTAATAATTCATCTTTAACACTCTCGAATTCCTTAACATCAAATCCAACATCTTTAGATGCTTCACTGCTTTTCTCTAATTCTTCTTTCAAATAATTAACTTGCGCTTCATGATCCTTCAATTCTGAATTTAAAAGCTCAATTTTTTCGTTAACTAATTCCAATTCTTCTGAATGTTGCTCTTTACTATCTTGAAGTTGCGCTTTCAATGATTCAACTTCTACGCGTAATAATCCGTTTTCTTCCATTAATTGAAAGTTCAATCTCTTAAGATTAATTAATTCTTCATTTTCTTCTGTGACACTCACTTCTAAATCTTCAAGTTCGCGTTCTTTTGTTTGAATTTCTTCAAGTTGAGATTTTAAAGCTTCAATTTCGTTTCTATATTGGTCATTCTCTTCTGTTAATTGAATTATCAATCTCTGAGCATTTATTAATTCCTCGTTTTCAATGGATGATAAATCTGTTTTTTCATATCCTTCTTGTTGTATAGACAATTCATCTAATCTTTCATTTAATCTTTCCAATTCATTTTCTTTATGTGAAAGTTCTTGTCTTTGTGAAATTACTAAATCTTTTACGACTTTAATTTCACTGGGTAATTGGATTTGATCACCACTTATTTGTTCTTGTTGTTCTTTGATCAATAATTCTTGTTCCTTTATCGTGAAATTCAATCGATTTATTTCTTCCCTTAAAGAATTAATAGTTGCTTCTAATTCTGATCGTGATTTTGTTTCCTTTTCAACAGTATCAATTAAATCCTTTAAATCTTTGCTCATGATCCATATTTTTTTATCAATTTTTTGTAAGAATATTATTTACTTCAATTATAATTATATTAATAAAATCTATAAATTTTTAGTATTAAACGAAGATATAATATCCAGTAATAACTATGCAAACAATTTCAACCGATAGAAAAAAATAAATTTTTGAGAATTTGTATAACTCTTGAAATATATATTTCTAGAGAATTTTTTATAAGATCTTAATCTCTAAAATTTGATCTCCTTGAGAAATTGAATTCACTACATTTTGATCTGCTATTAGATCTACAACTTCCCCAAAAATTGTATGATTGTTGTTTAAATGTGGAGTAGGAACATGCGTAATAAAAAATTGAGAGCCATTGGTATTAGGACCTGCATTTGCCATCGCTAAAATTCCTGGTTTATCAAATGTTCTTCCTGATTGGAATTCATCGCCAAACGGGTAGGGAACATTCTTTCCTTGAAATGGGAATGAACTGATTCCTTTTTGTTTTGGTCCATGATTTCCTGTCCCGCTGGGACAGCCTCCCTGTATCATAAAATCCGATATAACTCGGTGAAATGTCAGTCCATTATAATAACTTTGTTTTGCTAAAAAGAGAAAACTTGCGACCGTCATTGGCGCGTCATCATCAAATAAATTAAGATTTATTTCGCCTTTATTTGTAACAATTACAATTCTCGTCATACAAGAAGAAAAGATTTAAAATTTTTAATTATTTTGCATTTGCAATTTCCATTTAGACATCAAATTTTTGATGTGTGAAAAATTTAAAAATAATTGCGATAATAACATTTTATACAAGTTGTAGAATATATTTAATTCCGGATTAAATATGGCTGATAACGATATCTCATTCTTCTTCAATCCCAAGAGCATTGCTGTCATTGGAGCAAGTGCAACTCCCGGAAAAGTAGGAAACACTGTACTGAATAATATTATTAAATCGGGATATGAAGGAAGAATTTTTCCAATAAATCCAAGAGCTGATGAAGTTTGTGATTTACCTTGCTTTAAGAGCGTATTAGACGTAAAGGAGGATATCGATATAGCCATTTTCGTCATTCCGGGTAAGTTTGTTAATAAAGCAGCCGAAGAATGTGGTAAGAAGGGAGTAAAAGGTTTAATCATTATTTCAGCAGGTTTTAAAGAAATTGGTGGAGAAGGCGTAGAGAGAGAAGAAGAACTCATTGAAATCGGCAAGAAGTATAATATGAGAATCTTAGGTCCCAATTGTTTAGGCTTCATTGGTCTTAATTATAATGGTTCATTTGCAGCAGAAACACCTAAAAGAGGAGATATAGCTATGATATCACAATCTGGTGCTATGCTTACAGGAA
>CAYZTE010000086.1:0-7711 GCA_964481225.1 uncultured archaeon
AATTAAAGATTTGATTTAGAAATGAGTGAAATACAAGCGGCAGATAAATTCATGCGTGGAGTCGCAATTATTGGAGGAATTATTGCAGTGATAGAATCAATATTACACATGTTTGATTTTTTTGAATTTTGGAGTTTTGGAATAATAACTGAGATAATAGCGCTCATCCTCGCAATAATAGTCATTTTATTAGGAATAAAGCCAATCCATTATACTCCTATTATCTTAGGCGGTATTGGTATTCTTTTAATTATATTTGGTAGTTTTATTGGTGGAATAATCGTACTCCTTGCGGCACTAATTGGGGCAATTACATGATTCTTAAAATTTTTTTTCCTATTTTTTATTTTGAATACATATAAATTCTTTAATTTCTGTTGATATCGATTTTAAAAAGACTAATTAAGTTAAAAAAAATATTCAGACTATTTGACTTTTTAAATGTTATTAACTTTATAATTCAAAAAGAAAAATTTTGAATTTTAATATGAAAAAGCGAAAATTAGGGAAAACAGGGTTAGAGGTTAGTGAAATCGGTTTGGGAACTGAACATCTTTATGGCCAACCAAAAAAGACAGTTATTTCAGTAATACACGAGGCTATAGAGAATGGAATTAATTATTTTGATATTGTTTTCAATGGATCTAATTACATTGATAATATAAGCGCCGCGATTAAGGAATATAGAGACGAAATCATACTCACTTGTCACTTAGGATCAGTAGAACAAGAAGGAAAAGTTCGAAGAACCCGCAATATTCAAGAATGTGAACAAGCTTTTTTAAATACCGTATCTAAATTTGGAAAAGGTTATATTGATGTTGTTAATTTACAGTTCGTTAAAGAGAAAGAATATGAATCAATTATTGCTCCAAGAGGGTTATTAGATCTAGCAAAAAAATTACAGCAAGAAAAAAAAGCAAGATTTATAGGTATAAGTACTCATAGTATTTCCATAGGGCAAAAAGCAGTTAAGAATGGTCATTTTGATATGATAATGAATCAAGTTAATATTTTAAATGATTCCATGCCAGGAAGAGAAGACTTCTTGGAAACATGTAGGAAAGAAAGAGTGGGTCTTGTAGCCATAAAACCCTTTGCTAGAGGAAAATTATTACAAAGAAATAGGACAGTGTATATAGCAAAGTATCAATCTGGAGGAATTAGTTTAAAAAAAAAAATACCTGGAAATATTACTCCGATTAAATGCTTGAACTATGTTCTTTCTCAGACCGGCGTATCAACAACTATCCCAGGAGTGAAAAATGTTCAAGAATTAAAAGAAAACCTTGATTATTTAAATGCTTCAGACAAAGAAAAAGAATTTGCAACCATAATTGAGGATTTTAAGGATATTTATTAAAAAATGGTTGTTCATAAAACTCTTCTTTCTAAATTTTTTCCATGAATTTTATAAGTAAAACACAATTTAAAGTACAAAGGAAATAAGGAGATTAATTATATTTTACGTTGATGATAATATGAATTCAAAAAATGTTGATAGTAGCCCACTTTATTTAGATCCTTCTCAATCTCTCGATAAAAGAGTTGAAGATTTAATGTCGAGAATGACAATAGAAGAAAAGGTAGCTCAACTTGGATCTCAATATCCAAGTGCAATAATGGAATCGAATGAATTGTCTATTGAAAAAATGAAGAGGAAGCTTCGAAATGGAATAGGGCAGATTTCAAGAATTGGTGGTACTTTAAATATTCTACCAGAAAAATCAGTACAAATTGCGAATGAGATACAAGGATTCTTAAAGGAAGAAACTCGTTTAGGAATACCTGCAATCGTTCATGAAGAATGTTTAAGCGGGTATTGTGCTAAAAATGGGACTGTTTTTCCTCAGATAATTGGGGCAGCATCTACATGGACCCCTGAATTAGTAGAAGCAATGACAACAAAAATTAGAGTAGAGATGAGGGCAGTTGGTGCTCACCAAGCATTAGCTCCCGTTCTTGACATTGCTCGTGATCCTAGATGGGGTCGAACAGAAGAAACTTTTGGTGAAGACCCTTATCTTGTATCTAGAATGGGAGTTTCTTATGTAAAAGGTTTACAAGGAGAATCACTAAGAACAGGAATAATAGCTACAGGTAAACACTTTGTGGGGTATGGATTATCTCAGGGAGGGAGAAATTGGGCACCTGCTTTCATACCTAAACGAGAGTTATTAGAAGTATTTGCCAAGCCATTCGAAGCAGCAATTGTAAAAGCTAGTATGGGTTCAATAATGAATGCTTATCATGAAATAGATGGCATTCCGTGTGGAATTTCCCGAGAATTATTAACAGATCTTTTAAGAAAAAAATGGGGTTTTACCGGAATTGCCGTATCAGATTATGTTACAATCGAATATGCTTGTAGAATACATCGAGTGGCTTCAAATCCTACTCAAGCAGCAATTCTTGCGATTAATGCTGGATTAGATGTTGAGTTACCTAGAACCGCTGGATATGGAAATGGTTTTATAGAAGCTGTAAAAAATGGAAAAGTTAGTGAAGAGTTAGTAGATATATCAGTTGCTCGTATCCTCAGAAAAAAATTCGAGCTTGGTTTATTTGAAAATCCATATGTAGAAGAAGGATCCGAAAAAATTGTCAAAATATTTTCAGATCCAGAAGTTAAGGAATTAGCACGAGATATTGCTCGAAAATCTATTGTCTTACTTAAGAATGAGGGAGATATTTTACCTCTTAAGAAGGATCTTAAATCTATTGCAGTCATTGGTCCAAATGCTGATACTATACGCAATTTATTAGGCGATTATTCTTTTGTAAGCCAATACGAAAACTCGATCTCTAATGCGACAGGTTTACGAGAGATTGATAAAGCAGCGCAGGTCCTTTTTAAAGAATTGTTTGAAAGTAATGATAATGATTCATTCGCACGAAGAGTATGTGAAATGAGGAGCATACTAACAGCAATAAAACAAAAAGTCTCAGAAAATACAAAAGTATATTTTGCTAAAGGATGTGAAATTTTTGGGGATGATAAAAGTGGATTTAAAGACGCGTTAGAAATTTCTAAAAAATCTGAAATAATGATTCTCATAATGGGAGAAAAATCTGGGCTTACAATAGATTGTACAAGTGGAGAGGTGCGGGATCGTAATAAATTATCTTTACCTGGAGTTCAAGAAGATTTAGTTCGTGAACTCCATGCTACAGGGACGCCTATAATTTTAGTTTTGATCAATGGTCGCCCATTATCAATATCTTGGGAAAAGGAGCACATACCTGCAATTATAGAAGCATGGGGCCCTGGAGAAGAAGGAGCGGAAGCCGTTGCAGATATTCTATTTGGGGATTATAATCCAGGAGGAAAATTACCTATTTCTATTCCACGCAATGTAGGGCAAATTCCTGTTTTTCATAATCACAAACCTACTGGTAATCTTTCAGTTTGGACATGGAATTATGTTGAAGGAAATACGACACCATTATTTCCCTTTGGATATGGTTTAAGTTATACTCAATTTGAATATAAAAATTTGAGAATCAATAAACCGCAAGTAGGTATAAATGAAGAGGTCGAGATTTCATTAGAAGTTAGAAATACCGGCAAAATTCGAGGAGATGAGGTAGTACAATTATACTTACATGACCGTGAAGCAACTATTACGCGTCCAGTTGAAGAATTATTTGGTTTCAAACGGATAACTTTAGATCCCGGAGAAACTGCAAAGGTTACTTTTCTAATTTCTATGAAACAACTTGGATTCTATAATGAAAGCATGGATTATGTGGTAGATCCGGGAATAATTGATGTGTATATAGGCAGCATTCATTCAAATTTTAGTTCAGAACAATTAGATATTGTGGATCTACTTTCACAGAAAAATGTAAAATTAAAAGGTAAGTTCACAATCATCGGTGAAATTACAAAACTTAATCAACAGGAAAAAAAATTTTTTACTAGAGTTATTGTGGATAAAAAAAGGAAATTGTAAATCATTTAGATAAAGCTAGTGCTAATAATAAAGCCCCATAAATTTCAGAATATTCACCAACTCTAGAGGTATCAACTATAGTTTGATCTAATCCCATATAAATTGCTCCATATGCTTTCCCTCCACCTAAATGGACTAGAGTACGATATATCAAATTCCCTGCAATACCATCTGGAGCAATTATTAAATTTGATCGCTTTTCAATAGCACTTTCTATCATTATTTCATCGTGCCGAATTAATAAGTCTGGATTTTCTTCCTTTATAGATTTAACAACTTTGCTAGCTATTTTAATACTTTCATCTACTTTGCTGTCTCTCCCAAGATCATCTTTCCTTCCGCCACTTAATATACTGATATTAGGTATGATGCTTAATGATTTCAGCTCGATAATCGCATTCTTAACAAAAATAACTTTTTTTTTAAAATTGTTACACTCATCAATGCCAACAGGACCATAATAAAATTGATGTCCGTTAACCGTTTCTAATAAAGCTAATCTATTGACTTCCCTTACATTTAAAAATTGTTTTAGATTTTGGAGGAATTTATTTGAATTTAACGATCCCCTAACAATTGCATTGATCTTTTTATCTCTTAAGAATTGAAAAATGTTCTCATATGGTATTGGACTTTCAACTAAAGATAGATTGGATTTATTCCTCTCATAAGATTCTAAAACGCGAATATCGTTTAAGGAAGTCTTATCGCCAAATAAATAGATTTTTGAGTCATTTTTTTCTAGGAAATCAATACTAGCATTTAAAATTTTTTTATTATGGAACTCTGAAATACCTAGTCCTATACCAATTTTAGCATTTTTTCCCTCTGCCATAAATTTAAACTGTTGTAATATGCTCATAATGGATGCACGTTAAAAAATTAAAATATTCCAAAAAATATAAATGCCAAGATAATCGCTATAGCATTATAAACCCCGTGTGCAACTATTACAGCAATTAAATTTTCATTTCTCCAATAAAAAAGTAAACCTAACATCAGAGAGATTGAAAAATATGGAAAGAATAATAGAAAAAAGGATAATACAAATTCAAGAGGATAATCAGGGAGTAGGAGAAAAACTCCAATTAAATGAATCATTGAAAAAATTAACGCAGTAAGAAGAATCCCCCAACTTTTTCCCAGATTCTTGACCAAGCCTTTTTGCATGAACCCTCTAAAGCAAATTTCTTCTGAAGTTCCAATGATCAAGATCATTGTAATTGCTAATAAAATCAAACTTAAAATGTCTATTGATGATACAATTAACTCTACATCGCTTTCAGTACTAATAATTTCAACTCCAAAAATATTATATAACATCTCAATTGAAATCGAAACAATTCCCACGAGCAATATACCGCTTACGGCAAAACCTAATCCTATTAAAATCTCTTTAATGATTCCTTTTATATCATAATTCCTAACGGTAAATCCTAATAGTCCTAATCGATTTTTAAAAGTTGGATTTTGAAGATATCTCCCAACATATAAAACAGGAATTAAAATAAAAATTAATTCAAAAAAAGAACTGATTATAAGAAAATAAGGGTTATAAACAAGGTCATATAATGCTTCGAGGTCAAAAGTAGCAAATATTAATAATGCCATAAATCCTGCTGCTGCAAAACTCATTGCTACGTAAGAAATTAAAGGTAATCCAAGAGAAGGGAGAGTTCCCCATAATTTATGTTCTTTAATATCGATTATGTCATCATCTGAAATTTTATCTGGTCTAAAAAAATCGCGTGGAGGTAAGTATTTTTGGTATGGTATAGGTCTTGCTTGGGGATATTTAATTGGTTTAGGAGATAATTGTTTATGTTCTTTAAGATATTGGAGATCATTACCACATCTTATGCAAAATTTAAGATTTTGAACTTTTGGAAGCTTAAATCTACAAATTGGGCAAAATGACCATCCCAAATATTGATTTGATTGATTATTTCTTTGGTTTTTGAGAGAATTTTGACTGTCTTTATCGTTCATTATCAATTTAAAAGAAGAATCTAGACTCTAAAAACTTTTTATATTAAATTATAAAAATGTTAGTAATATTAGTTAAATTAGATAAAAATTCTAACAAGCTCTAGACTTTGGGTTGCATACAGCCCGGTATAAAAAATGCCTTTATTTAATATGGGATAATATCTATATTTTATATCATCTTCAACTTCCAGCTCGAGTTTTATCGATGGCATCCAAAAGGTCTTATTTACATGTTGATATTCAATCATAACCATAAATAGAAAGGTTCCACATTCCCTAGGAATTATCCTTGCCTTTAACTTTCGTCTTTCATATGCTTTTAACTTTTTGATGCTGGTGTAACTTAGTTTAGAATCAAAAGAATTCGGTATGAAGAAATAGATCTTCACATCCCTAATATCAGTTAAGTTCGGATTCTCTATTGTTAGAGTTATTAATTCTGTGTTATGAATTTTTAATTTTTTATTTTGAATTTTAACATCTATGAAAAGAGGATATGGTAAAACTTTTTCGTTTAATGTAAAGCTTAAATCAACGAGTTTTTTAAGATTAGGTTTAATTTCCGAACTGAATTGATTTCTTTGTTCTTCTAAAGATAATACTTTTTTACTACTAACTTCTTCAAATTTCTTCAATAATTTGTTTATATACTTTAAAATATATTTATCAAATTCAGTATGTTTACCTGAAATGAGAGAAATCAACTTCTTATAATATTCAGATTCAAGGTTTCTAAGGAGAGGCTTCTTAAATAAATTGCTTATGAAGTTCTTCAGTATTTCATCCATTTTGATTAAATCTTCGTGTTCAATTTCAAATCTTTTGATAATATCTTCCTCAAAAATCTCTTTTTGCTTGAAATCACTTAAAACTTCTAACGCTTCTACTATTTCCATATTATAAGTTTCTAATGCCGTGGTTATCATTTCGCCTAGTAAGTCATCGAATTTCTCAACATTCTTGTTCTTAACATTTATGAATTCATCTCTATATAACTCTAAATATTTAATCAATCGTCCGGAATGTAGTTTTAAAAGATTTCTTTGATATTTTTGGTATTTTTCAGAATTTTCTTTTATACAGTTTCTTACTTTATTTAATTCATCTATGTTCTCTTCGGTATTGAATATTATATTCTCATTTACTGAATCTGTAGCTGGAATTGGATTGTCTATTCTTACTTTTTCTAACAACACGCATGTGTCTCGTTCTAACTTGTATATATTTTCGATTTGTGTATATAAATTATACATCCGGATATTTTTTTCTTCGATTTCATTGAGCTCATTAAGCAGTGCTTCTAATTTTTCCGAAAAGTATTTAGGATTTTCATTTAAAACGCTCTTTAATATCCTCGCAAAGTTGGCTAATACGGAATATAATTCTCGATTCTTATAAACTTTTAAATCATTATTTTCAAATCTAGAAATATTACAATAATCTACAATATTTTGATAATTTCTCTCGGCAAGTTGATAATACTTACAACAGTTTTCAATACGTGCTGATCTTTTTGCTAAATAACTATAATATAATCCTAATAACGATTTATTAATTATATAAGAAAGATCCCTAAGTTGTTGATATTTTTTTCTAACTTTATCTTCTTTCAAACGATTTATTAGGAATTTTTCTATAATTATCTCAAAATTCCCAGCAGAACGAATTAAGTTGAATATATTCACGGGATCAATGTCAATGTCATCTAATTTAGTTATGATTAAATGTCTGTATTCATTAAAACTGGAATTTAGTTTATGAAAAAA
>CAYZTE010000087.1:0-7065 GCA_964481225.1 uncultured archaeon
TTGCCCCAAAACCTTGAGCCTCAACGCAAAGATCTGGCATTGCTGTAATGCCATCATACCCAAAAAGTTGTTGCGCTTCTATTTGGCATCTTAAGAATAACTCCGGTTTAGTTGCATATTCCCCATAGTTTAGCCTTCTAATTTGAGCTGCTGCTGCTGAAACGAAAGGAAAGCACGGAACTCTATCAAGTTTCTTTCGCGTTAAAAGACCTGTTATTCGTTCCATTGGAGTCATGTATTCTTCGCAATCTTTTGGCATCTTTTCTATTTTTGACACATTTTTCACTTCTCTTATGAAATTAGCTTTAATAATAATGGAAATTTCTAATTATTTCTAATTAAAATAATTGAATACCAAGTTTTTAAAGTTTTCACCTATTTAAAGCACCATTTTTATATGTATGCTAAAAATATGGGTGATTTCGTGATTAAATTTAAACGATTTTAAATGATAGTACCATTTCACCCGAAGGATTAAAGACTAAACCTATTCTCTCATTTCTTTGGGTAAAGTTAAAGTTCCCGTAAGCGGATTATTTAGAGGATCTTGGCAATATTGAATTGTAAAATAAATTAAATCGTATAAGATGTTTGGATCTTCCCCATTTTTTAACTTGTAATCATATAAGGAAAGTTGATATTCTGCTTCCGTTATTGGAGGTTCAGCATAAGAAACACTGCCAAAAACCGACTGTAATAGGGGTTTCATGAATGGAGAATATAAAAATCCAAGATCTTTCAGCTCATCCTTTAAATAGAAGAACATTCGTTGTACGGCTTGGCTCATATATCTTATAGGCTGATCTTCTGGTCCTAGATATTGTTCAGCAAATTCAGGGTCGTATTGAGCAAGGTTTTCACGAGTAAGATTTTGGGGTCTAAATAAGGCTATTAACCCTCTTTCTATAGCAGTTTTTCTATTGTAGGCAATTGTAGGGCTTCCAGCATCAGGAACCCAAACTCCACGTTCAAGTAGCTTTTTTGCCTTGTAACACATGGCTTGAATTAACAGTGCTACACCTATTCTACGACAGATAGAAATCTGTGCGTCGCTTATTCTGACCTCGATCGTTCCCCAATCCGTCGCTGGAAAGACGTCCTGGAATCTTCCATCCTCTAGACTTGCCTTACGCACAACTTGGAGGAAATAATTTATGGAATTCTCACTAAGATCGGTTAAATAAGGGATATAATGATCTGGGTTGTTTCCACTTAACATCGTGGTATTATATTTTAACCTTAAAGAACGCACGCAATTAGGAGCAGTAATTCTATTATTTATAATTTTAACTACATCGGTTGGTTTATTATTTATTATTGGTGAATTGCATGTTAGAGCAATAAGGTGTGGTATAAAATTTCTTATCATGCAATAAGCTTGAATTTTTTCTAAATCTGATTCAAAAGTGCCTAAATGAGAGTGATCTGCCTGACTTACCCCCCTCATATACTCTCTCGTCGCAGGATTTATGGCAGACGCGATGATATGTAAATCTTTTGGTAAAGTGGCTTTTGCTAATAAGAATAGAGTACTCGCCCAGTATGCCAACTCTTCCGCGTAAACGCAAGGCGGGGTTACGAGCTCTAAAATATAAGTAATTGCTGTTACATTTCCATCTCTAGCAAAAGCATCAATATCTACAGAAGAGTCTCCCAAAGCATAGCGTAGATTCATAGCATACCCCTTTTCAAGGTCATCACGTCCCCAAGGTCTTGCTAAAACTTTAGAATGGATATATTCTGGTACAGGTAGAAAATCAGATCTTCCTTCATATAGAATTTCATCCATAATTTTGATGGCATCTTTAACAATTTCTTTCATCCGAAAAACCATTTCATCTCCAGGGGGATATTTACCACTATCATCAGCAATAATTAATTCCATTTCTATACCATGCGTGAATGGCAACGGTGTCCAATGCTCAACATCAGCTAACATTTCTGCCCAAGGTCTTTCAGGGATATATACTTCTTTATAATCTGTTCCAAGAAACAATTTATCGCCTGATCTATCAATACTTTCTCCCAGTGAAACACCTACAGCAACTTTACCTTTCTTTGTAATTAATTGAGAAAAAGTATCAATTTCTTGTTTACCTTTTTTTTTCTTTTTTTTCTCCTTCTTTTTCTTATCTTTCGCCATGGAAGTTTTAGTCCTTGTTTTTCTCTTTTTTATAATTTAAATAACTAATTACTATTATATAATTTTCTTCAATTCACTCATTTTTAGAGTAAGGATTGTATAAAAATCTTAAACACGTTATAGTCATTTATAAATTCGTATGATATGACCAAATTGACAATTTCACATTTATTAGGGGGAAATACCTGTTTTAAAGTGTCATAAATCCTCCCCCCTTTAAACAGGGAATCATCAGTAATCAGATTAACAGCGTCTCCAATTTTTTTTATTTTTGATTCTAAAACTTCAATCCATTTGGATTCAGATGAGATAATTATAGTTGGTTTCCCAAGATATGGAATGAAATCTAGGTTAAGAATTAATAATTTACCTTGAACGCGTGTGAAATTTTTAAAGAATTGATTTAACGTGTTTTTTAATGTTTTTGATTCTTTATCATCGTAATTATTAGTCGAAGGGAAAAAATAATATGCAATTGATTTTTTTGAGTTTAATTTTATATCATTATATATGCGATCAATTAGTGGTAAGATACTAAAGTCAAAACGAAACAAAGAGAGAAGTGCTACATTAAAGTTGAAATCCCCTGTGAGCATGTTATTGCTTACATTGCCATTAATAAGACTAAAATTCTTAATATCGTTATTCACATTTGAAACATAAGTGTTTAGCAAAAAATATTGAGAAAACACATGTTCTGATTCTATTTTTGTTCTTACTTCATCTACCATTATGTAAATTACGTCAAATAAATCTTTAGCTATTTTTTCCTTAAATTCCTCTATACTCATGCTTTCAATTATAGAATCTGCAACTTTTGGATTTTCAATTTCTGCTAAAACTAGCATTGCATCTTTAAGAAATTTATATGCTTTCTTTCGATCTTTTTTGAGTTCGATTGATTTCAAAAGTATCTCTATAATTCGATTTATAACATTGATTAATTCATTTTTATTATTTATTTCCTGTAATTTTTTAGCTAAATTAAATAGTAATTCAGCTTTTAAAAGACCAATATCAATATAATTAATTAACTTTGAAGCTAGGAGTGGATCCATCTCTATTATCTTGCCTAGAATATTAATCAGAAGGTTTTCTTTAAGGGAAGGGTCTTCAATTAAAAGTGCTATTTTGATTGCTTGTTCTGAATTAATGGATATTTGATCCAAGGCAAGAATTTTGAAAATTTTGTGCTGTACGCTAGAATCTCTTAAATTTTTAACAATTTGAAGTATTTCCTCTAAATTTTTTAGCGCGTATGCTCTTATCAAGCTATAATAAAAATCAATCTGTTCACTAGGATTTGATAACTCCAGAGCTAATTCTAACGATTTTTGAGGATTATCTAGAGATAAATACCCTTTAGCAAGTTTTTTTATATTAGCATCAATCTCTTCAATTGTAAATTGAGAAGGTACTCCACTATTAGATGACTGATAATTCTCTCTCATTGATGCTAATTGAGCTTCCCATTGCTGTATCTCTTTCGTTGACATTGTAATGATATAATCTTCTGGATTTATCGGTTCAATGGTTTCCGTTTCCTTAAGTCGCTGTTTTCCTAGAATTTCATTGATTTTACTTTTAGGAACAGATTCTCTAACTTTCTTAACTTTAACAACATATTCTATTATTTTAACCCAATAAGCGTTAATGATTAATTTCCCAAAACCATCTTTCGTTGGGATTAAGTTAATCTCTATACTTTTTGTTTCCTTCGGGGAAAGTTCAATTTCATTTTTGAAATCTTCTGATTTTAAAACGACTTGTAAATTTTCTCCTTCAAAGATAAACTTAAACTTTTCATTTTTGTCCGAATTACTCTTCGCTTGAATTGAAACATTATTTTCTATGCCAGGAATTAGGAGGTTTTGTGGAAACCTTGTTATACTTATAGAAATAATGTTTGCCGGGACTGACATGTTATAAATAATTTAGTATTCATTCTCTTTAATAATAATGATTGAAATTTCTCATTACTTTTTAGGTTTAAGAATTATTAACATAATATTGCTTTTTGATAAATTCAATGGTTTTCTAACTTAATTCTGATATTGGATTTGTGTATAAATAGAGATAAACGTTATACTTAATTTCACTTAATCGAATAATTAAAAATCAGAATATAATTAGAATAATGCTAATTATCTTCCCATACGTCTATTTCTTTTAGAATAATCGATTAAGTCCTCAATCACCATCTCTCGATTGTAATCAGGCCATAAATCATTTCTAAATTTAAATTCTGCGTATGATGAATCCCATAATAAAAATCCTGAAATTCTTGCTCCATCGTCCATTCCTGTTCTTATTATAAAGTCCAACTCAGGAAAGCTTTTAGTATATAAATAACTTTTAATTAAGCTTGTATTGATTTCTTCTGGTTTTACTCCATCATTGATCATCTCTTTGACAGCATCGACTATTTCTTCATGCCCATCATACATGATACAAAGATTTATAAAATTTTGATCATGGCCTTTTGTAAATTCAATCAGTTCTTCAATTTTTTTTTTTGCTTTAGGTGGTAGCATCCATAATCGACCTACGACATTGAATTTTACTTTCTCCTCTTTAACAATGGACTCATTTATAACTGTATCTACTGCTTTAATCATTATCTTATAAATATATTCAAGCTCTTCTTTACTTCGTTTTCTCACATTTTCAAGAGATAAAATATATAAACTTACATAATGGATTCCAGCTTCAAAAAAATCGAATAATCTTTTCTTAAGGTTCTCATATCCAACTAGATGTCCAAAATTGACATCAATATTTCTATTTTTCGCCCATCTCCTGTTACCATCTACAATAAGCCCAATATGCTTAGGTAACCTTTCTTTTTCTATTTCTTCCAATTCTTCCAATTTTACTCACAAATATATAGTAATTGAATCTAATAAAAGTTTCATAGTTGTTTGAAAAAATTCAAATTCCGATTAATCAATTTCAAGTATAAAATTTTTAGTTTTCCTATTCAGATATCAAATTATTGCATACCTAATCAACTTTACTACTAATAAGAATTTGAATAGTTTACAACTAATAAGAGTTTGATTAGTTCTGAGAATGTTTAAATATTCTCTTCTTTTACTAAAAATAACATTTAATTGTTCAAAAAAATATTTATTGAATCAAAAATTAAATAAACAAACATCAAACCATATATTTTAATCTGAAATTAAGAAAATTCTTTTAATAAGAGATAACGCCCATGCTTTCAGACGACCACTTATATACAGATATCGGAATTGATTCAGTTGCTTTTTATGCTCCAAGACATTATGTAGATCTACGAGAACTTGCATTAATACGAAATGTAGATCCGGCTAAATATAGCAAAGGACTATTATCTAAAGAAATGCGAATTCCTGATGTGGACGAAGATGTTATTGCATTAGGATTAAAAGCGGGTTATAACGCGTTACAAAGAGGAGGTATTTCTCCTAAGAGCATAGATGCTTTGTTTACCGGAAATGAAACTGAGGTATATGCTGCTAAATCAATTTCTAACATTTTTGCTGAAATGTTGAATATTTCCCCCAATTCGTTCACTCAGGATATTTATAACGCCTGTGCTGGCGGAACGCTAGCAATTATTAATGCAATTGCGATGATTGAAAAAGAGATTATAAATAAGGCTCTTATCATAAGCGCCGACATTTCTTCCTATCATCTAGGCTCCCCCGGCGAACCTACACAGGGATCAGGTGCTATTGGACTCGTTATATCAAGAAATCCTCGGATAGCCACGTTTAGTCAAAAATTTGGAAAAGTTTCAGGTAATGTAAACGATTTTTGGAGACCTCCTAAAGATAAAAATGCCTATGCATTTGGTCGATATTCTCAAGATACATATCTCAAATTCCAGTTAAAAGCATATGATGATTTGGTCAAAAACGTTGGAGATTTTCATGCGGATTTCTACACATTTCATGCTCCTTATTCAAAATTACCCTTAAAATGCATGCAACAAATAATACTAAAACGTTGGATAAAGCACATTACTGATTTAACACGATTCGACAAGAGTAAGATTAAGTCTTCTATTCTAAGGAAATTAGACCATTTCTTACATGATGTAAGTGTATTACCAGAATATATCTATTTAAAACTAAAAGAGAAAGGATATTCTCCAACAATATTAAAACAAGCTTCACAATGGTTAATTTCGAATGTAAAAACAAGGGTACTCCCTCAATTAAGAGTTCCAATGCATTTTGGGAACATGTACAATGCCTCACTATGGAGTCAAGTGCTATATCTCATGGAGAATTATGCTAACGTAAATGATACTATTTATTTTGGTTCTTATGGTTCGGGAGCGACTTGCATAAGCGGTTTGTTAAAAATCCAAGAAGAGTTTAAAACTGTCATTGAGAATGGTCCAAAAATCAATGATTTCATTGATCTTAAGGAAAAAAAAAGCGTTCAAGAATATGAATTAATAAAAAACGGGAATGTAAGGCCAATAATCTCACTGGGACGCGTTATAGAGCATGAACAAAATGATGATAGAGGCTTTACGCTATATTTCTGTGATGAAGGATGCATAATACCAAATATTAAAGGATTGAATCACTGTCCTAAAGGGCATTCTGGATATCATGAAAGATTCTTCCCTTTATTTGCAGTATTAACAAGTAATCCAATTGCTCATAATGATTACTATGACCTTGGATATTTAAATAAAGGATTAGTTAGAGTAGCGAATGATGTGAAAAAAGGTAATTCTTTAGAATACGAAATAAGAAGAGTTGAAAACGAAAACGAGACAAACATGAATGCTATAGGCTTGTTAAATTGGTCACCAATTTACATTCCTATACCTGATAAAAATATTTATTCTTATGACGAGAAATTAAATCTGCTCATACAAGAGTAAATTAATTATAAATTTCTCCTAATTTTGCATTTAT
>CAYZTE010000088.1:0-3662 GCA_964481225.1 uncultured archaeon
TTAAAAAAAGTAAAATAAAAATATTTTAGATTTTTTCAATTCCAAAAGCTATTTGTTCCATTAAAATATCCTTTAGTTTAGGAGGAGCTGGACGTCCTTTTTTATGGATCGCCTTACCTACTACTGCCTCCGCTGCTTCAAGAACCATTTCCGAGAGTGTTGGATGACTATGTACTGTCTCTGCAATGTCTTCGATAGTTAGCCCATGTTGCATGGCAAGTGTGATCTCAGCAATCAACTCAGAGGCACCTTCACCAATACAAGAGGCACCTATAATTTGCAGTATATGTTTATCTGCTAAAATGATTAATAGTCCTTCTTCTCCCATACACTTTGCTTTTCCGAGCGAACTATAGGGAAACTGTCCAACAAGAACATCGATTCCTAATTCTTTTGCTTGTTTTCTCTTAAGCCCAATTGAACCTATATTAGGATTCGTAAAGATTGTAGAAGGTATAACTCGATAATTTGTTCTCTGTGGTTTCACTTGAAATTTTCCAAGACTAGACAATGCATTCGCAACAGCAATATCGCCTTCATAACTTGCAACGTGAGCAAGCATGATCCCTCCGTTTACATCACCTATCGCATATATCCCATTAACACAGGTTTCTAAAGTACCAGGATCAACTTCAATTGCTCCCCTTCTTGTCATAATTCCTAATTCTTCTAATCCTATATTTTTTGATACTTTATTTCTACCAATTGAAATTAGGCATAAATCTGCTTCAAAAGTGAATTTTTCTGCGTGTTCAATTTCATCTGGTGGAATTGAGGCTGAACAGGTTATGGCTTTGACCCCTGAGCCTGTATTTTCAACTGTTAATACATTTTGGGAAGCAAATAACTTAATGCCCATTGAATCGAATTTCTTTTGTAGTTGTTTTATGATTAAAGGTTCCTCTGTAGCTATTGGTGAAGGAAGATACTCTAAGAGTGTTACTTTACTCCCAAAATTCGTGAAAATATCGGCAAATTCACATCCAATTACCCCAGCTCCAATAATTAATAATCGCTTCGGAATAGTCTTAAAATTTGGATCTAAAATATCATCACTAGTCAAGATTCTCTCATGATCAACATTGAAATTAGGAATTAAAGCAGGAGTTGACCCTGTAGCAATAATTAATCTTTTAGCAAGAATTACTTCAATATTAGTTTCTCCTTGAATTAAAACTTCAAAACCTTCCTCGAAATTTCCTCCACGAATCTTACCATACCCGATGTAAACATCATTTTTCCAAGATTTTTGTAGATTCGCAATTCCAGTCCCAAGTTCATTTACAATACTATTTTTTCTCTCAACAACTTTAGCAAAATCTACCTTGTAATCTTTAATAGTAATTCCAAATTCTTCAGCATCATTAACTTTTTCAATGAAATGAGCAGAAGCAAGTAAGGCTTTAGTAGGAATACATCCTCTATTTAAACATGTTCCACCTAATTTGTTTTTTTCGATTAAAGCAACTTTCGCACCATATTGCGCGGCTCGAATGGCAGCATGATAACCACCCGGACCTGCCCCTATAATCACTAAATCATATTGCTTTTCTGGTTTTTCTTCCTTAGGCATTGTTTAACACCGCAATTAATTAAAAAAATATCTTTAATAAAGAGGATCTAGAAATTTAGACTTTTGGATGAATAATATGTTGGATTTTACGTTTCGCTCTTTTAATTGTTTCATTATTTCAACTAAAGTATTCTCTTCTCCAAAATGTACAAAATTCAAATCTCTACTATCTCGATCCTTTATAACACTCAGAATCTTTTTAACAATTGATTCAGTTCGTATCTGTTGAGTAATATAGTGGTTCAGTTCCCTAAGTTCATTTGAATAATAATCAATCAAATAACTTAGCTCTTGAGCATCAGGACTATTTCTATCTTTTAATGAATCATATGTAGCCTTTAACTCTTTATATTTATTTTTAATTTCACTAATTTGGCTAGAAAAATGTCCTTTTACATAATGAGGTAATTCAATCGTGAAATAAGGTATTTCAAATTTCTTTAATACTTTTGATAAATAGGTTTCATTGAATTCTCTTAAATTCATGTACCCTAAATCAATTGTCGCAAAATGTACCGGTATATCCTTAAACTTTTCAACCAAATCTACAACATCTTTGCCTGTAACATCAGCATCCTTATCTCTTATTAGATATACGGAAAAATTATTATCCATTAAAGTTTCAAACATTATACTATTCATTATAATCCCTTTTTTTTAGTTCATTTTTTTAGTTCATTTTATTGAAAAGATCAATTTGTGATCTATCTATGTATGTATCTATAGTGATTTTCGTCATTCAAATTAATATTTTTTTACATAAAGGAAACTCGGAATATTAATGACCTATGCGATTTGGAAAAATTTGACCTTTTCCAATAGATAAATATTGTTTCTCGAATATAAATGTTTCGATTGTCATTATTTATATGATAGTGAAACGAACAAACATTAGATCAATAATAATGAAAATATGCATAAGAATGATCATAAATGCATAAAAAAAAGCAAAAACTAATTAATCATAATCATAATCACTTAATCAGAATCCAAAATATTACATACATTTATCATTATTTTAATTTAAATTATTAAATCAGGACAATTGTATTAGGCTTCTGGTATCAAAACAATAAAATTGCTACCTTTAGTATAATCTCCATTGATTCTATTTTCAACCCAAATTTTACCATTAAAAACTATCAATGATTTTTTTAACAAGAGAAACTTTCAAAGATGCTTATATTGACTTAAAAGTCGGTAAAACTATCAAAATTTCTTAATCCAAAAAAAATAAAAAATAGAAATAAAATACAATATTACTTTAGGCTTTAATTACTTCAATTAATTTTGGGAAAATTCTCGTGTAATGGACAGCCATACAATGTACTCCAGCTAACAAACCTTTTGATTTTAATTCAGTAATAAACGGTTTGAAAAACTCATAATTCAATTGATCATATGTTTCTTTTTGCTCTTTCTTATCAATAACATTTGTTTTCACTCTCTTCCATCTCTCGAGAATATCCTTTGGTACATCAACGCCAGGAACAAACATATCAAATCCCTTAGCTATTCCATAACTCTTCATTGGAAATATTCCAAGTAATATTGGAATATTATATTTTTTGATTTCTCTTAAAAATTCAATAGTTCTGTCCAAATCGTAAACAACTTGAGTCTGTATGAATTCACATCCAGCCTCGGCTTTCCGCCCAATCTTTAAAATCTCGGCACCCATAGGATCTGCATTTGGATTCGCAGCAGCACCTACATGAAAAGTTGGAGGATGTTCAATTTCGTGGCCATTTATAGTACCAGAATCAACCATTTCTCTTACTAATTTGGCTAAAGTTGCTGAATCAAGATCGAATACAGGCTTAGATTCTGGCATATCTCCTAAGTTTGGATGATCTCCAGTGAGGGATAACACATTTCTTAACCCTAAGGCATGTCCCCCCATTATCATTCCAGCAATGCCTAATTTATTCACATCCCTTACTGTAAGTTGCCAAATCACTTCTAAACCGGCTTCTCTTTGGATTATATGGGAAGCTGCCATACTGTTAATTGTAACTATTCCGAGAGGGCTGTCAGTAACATTCGCAGCAACTACGTAAGGAGCCATTTCTTTGGCTTCTTGAATAGT
>CAYZTE010000088.1:3762-6865 GCA_964481225.1 uncultured archaeon
CCCTTAGCAAGCATTTCACCTAATTTGGAATATACTTTTTTTTCTGCCATTTTGACTCTACCTCCATACTACTTCTCGTTGGTGACCAGATTCACTCCAATCGACTGGATCTCTCAACTTAGAGAATAAATCTAATCTTCCTATCTCTTTCAATCGATTATATATTAATACCCAGCCACAATCTTTCTCGTAATTACCAACCTCACATTTACCATTGACCATTCCTCCACATGGACCATTCATAAGCGATTTAGCACATGTAGTTATTGGACAAATACCGCCAGTTTCATTTAATAAACAATCCCCACATCCTCGACATCGCATATAAAATCTGCCGATTCTCTCCGTCATACCCATAAATTCTGTATTATTTGTAACAAACACTTTCTTTTCAGGATATTTCTTAGAAAGCACCTGAACTATAGATTGAACACCAAGTCCACAGCTTAAAGTAATAATAGTATCAGCTTCTTGAACGTCAGCATCATTTTTACGTATAGCTTTCGCCATCTCCCTATTATCACAGACATCATCTACAACTATGCCATTAACTATATCATATCCTTCATTCTCTAAGATTTTTTTCCATTCCTCTAAGCCTTGTTCGCCACCTGTTTGACATAACGCTGAGCAAACCCCACAACTTACAAGAAACACCTTATTAACATCGTTATCCCTCAGTGTATTAAGAACTTCATCAACTGGCTTTTTAGTAGTTATAACAACCATTTTTTTCACAAATTTTTTATTAAAAAGCTGTTTTTTAATCTTAAGTATTGAAATTAATCATAATATTTATTATTTTGAGTTATAAAATGTAACGTTTTCGAAAAGAAAAATATTAAAAATCAAAATTAATATGATAAAAAAAAAGTGATTATTATACCTAAAAGGTATAAATTTTGGGTACCCTTACCATACACCTTCTAATACATAAAGGGAATGATCTAAGTATATTTATACTAATTATAATCATATTATTTATTATATCGAAGATTTGTATCCAAAATTAACACTTTTCACAATCAATTGTTAATTAGTTAAAAATTTATAATAAATGGAGAGATCTTTTACCTTTTATTTCCTATTATGATAAATTGTTAGAACAAGAGAGGATGGATAGAAGTTATAACATGAGAAATATGGAATATTATGAACGAGCTAAATTTAAAAGAAAAGCCTAAAGAATATTTTCGTACAAAACATCTCATTAACGAAGGCAGGCATGATGAAGCCCTTCAACTAATTGATAAATTCGAAGAAAAAGGAGAATATACGCTCCATAATATTTTATTATATAATAATATAGCCCTATAAGGAAGAAAAAGTGGAAGAAAAAGTTATATTAAAAGAAACCCATAAAAAGTAAAAAAAATCACAATCTTCCCCCTATGAAAAAATCATTGTGTTGAAACTAAGTATAATAATTCTCTTAAAAATAATAATTCTCAAAATGAAAATCAAAGAATAAATTAAAAATAAATTTTATAATGGAAAAACTTTCTCAGCTTCTTTCTCGTCAAATTCTAATTCGCGTAATCGAATCCTGATTTCACGAGGAGTAAAAGAAGATTTTAAAACTTCCAAAATATTATCATGTAGCGCTTTTAAATTATCAACAGCAGCTTGATGATAGAAGTCTTTTTCATTGAAATTGATATTAATGATATCAGACAAACCAGTTAAAGCTTCTCGAATATTTTTATAATATTCCATCACATCATCCAATTTTTCATCATTTTTTATAGGTCCCATTCTATTCCCTCAATTATTTTTTTATTTTCAATTAATGGTAATAAAATTTTATATATAAATATGACTATTTTCGATCATTATGTTGTATTAGTACGATCATTCTTTTACAACATTTGAACAAAAGATCGTTAATGCAAAAAGAAATTGATCGAATTTAAAAAGTCATAATTCGAAAAAGTGACGGAAAAGAATAGCGAAATTCGACACTTATGTTTCGTTTCGTGAATGTGATAAGCATTGATTTTGTTTCTTGATCATTTTTTTGTCGTCATATGACTGAGGGGTGACTTTTCCCATAGTTTTATGCATTTTTCGGTCAAATGCTTTCCTAAATAGTTACTTCTTCATTATATAAAAAATTCTCAAATCTACTTAAAGTGAGAAAAAATCATTTTCCAATGAATTATCAATTTTTCGTCATTTTATTAGTAGAAAAAATACTAAAGGTTCCATTTTGACAGATTTCGCACTTTAGAGTAAGGTTTCTTTCCGGAAACATTTAAATATTAATATAACAATTTATGAAATTAGTAAAGAAAATAAAAAATAGATCACGAAAAAATCAAAAAAGTTAGGAAGTGATAACGAAAAATGGAACCAATTTCGAAAATAGAAGAAAAGGTTAAGGCAATAACTGATGTTCAAAGGACTCAAATTTATGAATTTGCGAGGGGTGTGAGTAAGGACATATTAGATGAGGTATGTCCAGCGCTTTTACGATTAGCGTTAAACTCCGAGAAGGGATTATTGAAGAATCAATTAGGGAATGTTATTTTCCATTTACAGAAGAATGAGCGAATTAATACCGTAATTGGTCTACAGAAATTACTTGATGCGGCTTTAATTGTATCCCCTGAGGAGATGTTTAAGATCCTCGAGAGCGCAGATGAGGATGCTAAGGGGTTAGCCAAAAAAATAAAAGAAATATTATAAAATAGTTTTTTCAAAATTTTTTTTTAAATTTTATAGGAATTTAAACTCTTAATACGCCAGAAACATTAACCATGATTTAATGTAAATTTTCTATTTGTGTCCCACATTCTATACAAAATTTAATCTTTAATATGTTTTCATTACCGCAAATAGGACAAAAATTTCTTGAGTGACCACTATTTTCTCGTCCTGTTATATTACAAATTTCATTAAATTTTTCTGAAAAAGTTTGATCTTGTTTACGAGTTAATTTTATGGGGTCAACCCCAATTTTACGGGCCCATTTTTTCATCACATCTTGTGGTATTACCCAATAGAACCCCCTTCCCATAGTAAACTTTATTTTAACACTAACATATGTAATGTTTTCAGTAGGTTGAAAACCAAATGTCATTTCATAAGTTTCACCAAAATT
>CAYZTE010000089.1:0-6610 GCA_964481225.1 uncultured archaeon
AATTCTTTGTCTTTAATTCATTTTTTCCTTGTGGTTTTTCTTTAATGAGATCCCTAGATTTAGATTTTCCACAAGTTCACTAAATCGATTCCGAACCGTAACTTCCGTAACGCAGCTAATAAAAGCAATTCTTCTCTGTGTTCTCCGTTCATTTGTTAAAATGCTTGAAGCATAAATAGCAGCAGCACAAACTCCCGTTGGTCCTCTTCCAGAAGTTAAACCACGTTCCTCCGCCATTCTAATAATTGTTTTTGCAGTTTTTTGACATTTAGTTGTTAATCCTAACTCTGAAATAAATCGATTAAGGAAATCCATTGGTTTGGTTGGATTTAAGCTTAATTCAAGTTCTTTAGAAATAAATCTAAAAGATCTACCAATTTCTTTTTTATCTACTCGAGCAACCTCAGCAATCTCATTTAAAGTTCGCGGAACCTTATACATCCTGCAAGCAGCATATAAGCTAGCGGCGGCTACACCTTCAATGCTTCTACCACGAATAAGATGCGCCTCAACTGCATCACGGTAAATTTTTGCTGAACATTCTCTTAAGTTTTTTTGAAGGTCGAGGTTTGAAGCCATCCTATCAAGTTCGCTTAAAGCAAAAGTAAGATTTCTTTCAGTAGCATCAGATACTCTAATACGACTTTGCCATTTTCGAAGTCTATAGATCTGTCCTCTCAATTTAGCAGGTATTTCCTTACCAAAAATATCTCGATTTTTCCAATCTATCATTGTACTAAGCCCTTTATCGTGTATCATATAAGTCATTGGAGCACCAGTTCTTGTTCTCTTCTTTTTCTGATCTGCATCAAAAGCTCTCCATTCAGGTCCCCGATCAATATATTTTTCTGAATGTACTAAACCGCATTCTTCACAAACTGATAAACCCCTGTTTTCATCAAAGAAAATATTGTTTCCACATTCTGAACAATTGCCATCATCTTCATTACTCAACTTTTCTTCAGATGCGGATTTTACTTCTTTCCAACTTGAAATAAACTACACCTTTTTTTAAAATATTCTTTTATTTCTATAAAAGATATGTAAAGATGCTAGGCTATTTTAGTATAAAGCTTGTCATTAGAGTTAAAAGCTTGATCTGGCAAGGGTTTTATTGAAATAAAAGGCGATTTTATTGGACCGAATATATCCTTGATATGTCCAATTTTTTCGTATTTTTCATTAAATATAGGTTGTTTGAAAATTTTTTCAAGATTACTGTTCCAATTTTTTGCTCTAAAAATTTGATGCTGTTTATTTGATTCTCCGATATGGAATAAATTCAATTTAACCCAGTTTTTTTTCAACAGATTCCCTTACTTACTGATTGAAATTTAACATAAAAGATGGTGGTTAATATTTAAACATAATGTTTTTTTTTAAATGATGTTACAAAAATGGAAATTAATAGATTAATAAATTGATTAATTTAATCAAATTTATTTAAACTTCAATAAGAACAAAGTTCAATCGATTATATTACCTTAAATCATTATCAATAAGATATTCAATTTAATATTTGATTAGTTAATTGACATTTGGATTTTAAATTCTAAAAAAATCTTTTCTGCAATTGATACTTCTTTTTACAATTGCATTCAAATTCTTCTTGATCTAGGGCAATTAATTCTTGATTAAGAGTAAAATTAGAGAGAATTTTTTTCGCTGATGTTTCACACTCCCTTTTTAAACAATTATGTATTCCTCTTTTTGTTCCAGCTCCAGAAGGATCGCATAGTAATCTAACTTTATTCAAATCTTTTTGCTTTAATGATTTTTTGAAACATTTAAAAAGAGAATAAAACCAAGGAGGTCTATATCTATTCTGATACCATAGGCGTTCTACCAAAGTATTTCTTTGAACGTTCAAAGGATTAATCGATATAGAATTTACGCCTAAATTTAGTAATGTTTTTATTGAATTTGAGCAATCATCAATCGCTCCCTGCTCATTAATAAATGGAGGCTTAAACAATAGATATGCTTTTACACCAATATAGTGTTGTTTACACTTCTTTAAAACACTTTTAAAATCGTTAAATAGAAATCCTTTATTAATATAATTATTTCTAATGTAATCATTTACCGTTTCAAGCCCTATGCCAATTTCGACATATTTTCCCCCACGCAAATCGCTAAATTCTTCGAGTTTCTCTGAAGTAATATATTCCAAACGTGATTCTATTACAAGTTCTTTAACATTATTTATATTTGCAATTTTCTCTAAAATATATCTTCTAACATTTCTAGGTACTTCATTATCGTCAAGAAAGCTCCCACTGTTGAATATTTTTAAAACATAATTATTTGAATCTTGCTTTATTTCATCAACTTTATTATTATAAGCAGAATCAAATTGCTTTTTAATTAGATTAGGATCAACTTCTTCAATAGCAGCATCTTCTATATAACCACACATTGAACATCCACCAGTTTCTCCTAAAGCCCAACTACACCCTCTAGTTCTCAGGATGATGGTAAATTCTTTTCCAATCTCATTAATAAGTCTTTCTTTTTTTATCCAAAAACTAATTGGCTGTTCTAGTCGTTCCTTATTACATTTCTTCTTATTCTTTAGGGCACGTTCTCTAAAAAATTTGATTTTTTCTACTAATGGTTTATTCATATCCTCTGAAATATCATACCTTCTCATAGATATTTGCTATTCTCCCTGTCTTAGAATTTTTTAAAACATTTGAACCAACAAATAATTTTCCAGCACCTATTACATTATTCTTTTGTTTATCCCAAATTATAACATAATTATCAGGGATTAAATCTCCACTATATTCTAGTACACCTCTTCGAAATAACGTATTTCCACTAATTTTTTCCCCATTAAAAACAATTGAATTGAAATTGGTAGAAAATGGAGTTTGAGTTAATCGTTTTATTGCAGTAATCGTTAAACTTATCTGTCCGGTTATGTTATTAAAAACGCCTACATTTTCCCTTGTTTGCGAATCAATTAAGTCAATTTTATTGTTGGCCTTAATTCGGATTGGCATTAATCCATTAGAAATTACTTTTATTCCCGAACCAGCACCAAACTGGTAATCCAATATTTTTATAAATTTTCTAATCCAAGTTTTTGATAAATAGTCTTTTTTTGGAAATGTTGTTTCTAATATGAATTTATCTTTATATTCTTTAATAAGATTCTCTAATGATTGTAAAGACTTGTTAGATGTAATTTTTTCATGGATTTCTGAAAAAAGAAATTCGTTCTTTAATACTGAAGCCACCTTTTTAATAATTTCAACATAATCGTTTCCAAGGTGGCAAATAATCGGAATTGTTTCATCGTATTTATCTAATATTTTAAAAAGCATATTTGATGCAATTTCTATTTCTTCATTATCCCACTCTCCTATAACCGAAATATCATATGAATTAACTGGATAAACATTTTCTAATTGTCTTGGGATCGCTCCTAATGGTGAAGTTAAAATAATTTCTTGAAAACTTGGAAATTCAGGATATTTTCTTATAACCTTATAAAATAATTTATGTGATTTAGATTCAGAATAAGGTTTTTTTGCGGAGCAAGGAAGTATTATAATTAATGAAGTCCATGGCTCAGGTTGAAAATTCTTTATTGTCCTCTCTCTAAACTCAACAAAATCAGGTCTATTATATGAAGAAGGCCCAAGGCACTTTACTTTTTTACTTTCTTGTACTAATGGAGTTTCGTATCTTATATACTTGAAGTAAGATCTGTCAAGGATTTTTAAAAGTGATATTAAGTTAGTATCATCAAACGAACTTTTCTCAACAAATGCACGATAATCTTCATAAGTTAAGTATTGCTTGATTTTTTTCATGTAATTAGTGGCAGATATCATGTTATGTAAGCATAATAAGTTTAATTTCTCAGAGGAATGTTTATTTTCAAATAAGTTTTTTAGTTTTCCTTTACAAGCAATACAAGAACAAGGTAAATATTTAACTTTATATATCGGAAGAAGGTGATCAATTGTATCATAGAAATTTTCTGCCGATAAGTATAATAGGTAAGAACTATCAATTAGGTCTATTCCTAGATAAACTAGTAGTGGATAAAATTTAGGAATTATCCTACCAGAAGCCATTAAGACAAGGTTATTGTCTAATTTTTCTTTAATTTCAATAATAACGTTTATAATTCCTCTAAAATTGCTGAAATTGTCAAAAACATCAGTAAGATTTAAAATTTTTACGTTTTCATTTTCTTTTATGAATGGAATATATAAACTTAATAACTCTGAATAATCAAAAATTCTTATTGATAACCCAAAATTAAGATTGGGATGATTTTTTAAAATGATATCTGCATTTGAAAGATAATTTTTTATTTCTTTCAGGGCAAAATCTTTGTTACTTGATGTAGTAGGGATGTTAAATGGAATTATTGATAAAATATTGTCTTCAGTAAAAATTTCTAAATTTTTCATTAACGTATCTGTAAATTTTTCCAAAGTACCAGAATTATGAAAGATAAAACCTGTATCTTTAAATTTCTCTCTGAGGAACCCAATTTTCAAGAAAATTTCTTTGGAAATTATGAATAAATCATGAGTTTCAAATTCTTGTATAAAATTGAATTGTTTCATTAAAGCACTCTTTATTGGTATTATGATGTTAGGGGTCTTAATATGAAGTTTTCGTTCTTTAGATAAAGAAATTCTCCCTATTCTTGAAAAACCAATTCTATTGGCTAGTAACTCAAAGAAATAATTCATCTTTTCAATTAAATGAATTAAATAATATTATTTAATTTTTTTCTACTTTAAACAATGAAATATCCCAAAATTATTAAGAATTTCATATAAGAGATATTGTAATTTGGAGACTTTTTGATTGAGTAATCATTGTAAAAAAACCATCTTTTTTAAAAGATTTCAAAATTTGTATGAGGTTTCAACTCATCTAAAACAAAATTGGAGTAAGTGTCCTCTATTTCTCCTGTATCATAAAGATCTTTCATAAAAATCGCATAATCTTCGATATTTTTAACTCTAATGATGGCAAATAATCCATATTGTTCACCAATTCTGAATAAATCAGTCATAAAGTAACTTTTTTCTAATTTTAATGCTATTTCATTATATTTTGAAGGATCTTTTGGTTTTATACGAACAAGATACTTACCTTCATAACCTAACTTTTTAGGCCAAAAATTGATTACATAGTTTAGGATAATACCTTCTTTTTCAAGTTTTTTGATTCTATTATGGATTGTTGGTTGAGAAATACCTTCTTTATAATGATTTTTTATTATATTTTTAAAATTTGTATTCAAGATTTTCTTGATTTCATAGGTTGAAATAGGTTTGAGACTTTGTTGATCTTTCAAAATTCTTAAAATTAAGTAATCAATTTGATCAACTCTAAATTCAGGGTTAAGTTTTATAGAATCCAATTCAATCCCATTAGTTTTAAATACTTTAATCGTTTCGATTATCTGGTATTTCTTGAAATAAGACTTTGACATGATTTTGTCAATTTTATTTAAAACTTTATAATAATTTTCAGAGGATTCAAATATAAATAGTCCAAAAAGAGAAAATTCTCCTAGAATTCCATCAAGTATTTTCAACTGATTAATTTCTAATAACTCATCAACAAGATAGGGTTCTGTAGGATTTGTTTTAATTTCTAAAATTACAAACTTTAAATTATTGGGATTTAAATTGGGATGAATATTTATTGAAAAATTTCTAATTATTTTTTTTTCTTTCAAATCATTGAATTTATTCTGAAAAGATTGTCTACTAATTCCTAATGCCTGTGCACTTCTTTTAACATTAAATTTGGTCTTATTATTTAAAACTTTTATGAATAAATGAACTTCTTTTTGCTCTTTAAAATTTTTTATACTACTCTTTATCATTATTTAATTAATTAAATGGTAATCAATTAAAAAATAAAATATCACTTTAATTAAAATTATGTTTAAATTCTAATTAAAATATTGTTACTTAAATGATCAAAAATATATGAAAAGTTGATGTAGTGTGGTAGATTATAAAATAGCCGATATAAGTTTAGCTGAAAAAGGAAGAGAATCTTTATATATTGCGGAAAGAAAGATGCCTGTTATAGCTAAAATTATTCGAGAAAGATTTATGAAAGAAAAACCCTTAAAAGGAATAAAAATAGCAGGTTGTTTACACGTAACAAAAGAAACAGGTAATTTAGCTCGAACATTAAAAGCTGGAGGCGCTGAAGTTTATTTATGCGGAAGCAATCCATTATCTACACAGGATGATGTTGCTGCTGCATTAGTTGAGGAAGATATTAATGTATTTGCGTGGCATGGAAACACTAATGAAGAATTTTATTGGTGCATAAGACAATGCCTTAAAGCTAAACCAAACATTTTAATTGATGATGGGGCGGATTTGATTGTTACTGCTCATAAGGATTTTCCTGAAATAATTAAGGACGGAACAATCATAGCATGCCAAGAAGAAACAACTACTGGTGTTAAAAGATTCAGAGCAATGGAAAAGCAAGGAGCTTTACAAGTACCTTTATTTCCTGTGAACGATGCGAGATGTAAAAATCAATTTGATAACGAGTTAGGCACAGGCCAAGGTGTTATTTCAGCAATTTATGGAATGCATGT
>CAYZTE010000090.1:0-6561 GCA_964481225.1 uncultured archaeon
CCGGTAATATCACTTAATGCATGAATAAATGAAAAATCATTGTAAGAGTGTATTGTTTTTACAACATTCTGATTAGGAGTAGTCATAATTTTTACAGCAAGATCTATGGATTTTTGGAGTTCAGCTTTAGAATAATGTTCTAGCATTTCTGGAAAATCCTTAAGAATCCTGTATGATGCCATAATTGCTTGCAATCCTATTGGTTTGGTTAAAATTAATTTATCTCCTTTCTTCACACCTTGCTTTTGAATAACTGCATTTTTATGTACATACCCAGAGGCTTCACCACCTATTAATGGCCATTCACTATAAATTGTGTGTCCACCAACCACTTTAGAATTTATTTTTTCTTCCATAAAATATTTTATACCTTTTAGAATTCCTTCAGCAACTTCCATTGGAGTTCTTGTGCTTATTGCGAGAAACACAAGCATTCCTGAGATTTCAGGTACATTCATCGCAAATATATCATTTGTCACATTACATGCTGCTATTTCACCTGCTATATCGGGTTCATCAATAATAGGTGTGAAAATATCAATGTTTTTGACAAGAACCAAATCACTGTTCGGAATGGGTATAATTGCAGCATCTTCAATATCTCCCGCTAATCCCACTTTAGCTAATAAATCATTTAAATCGTTTTGTCCAAGTTTGCAGCTTCATCCGTGTATTTTTACATCCTTGGTAAGTCTATATTCTGACTTTTCCATTTTCACCTCACATTGATTACTTTATTAAAACTCTTAAACATAATTGAGTAAAATTATTTTATTAATTAATTTTTTCGAAATCATTTATCGAAGAGTTCGATAAATGAATAATAAAATGTGATTTGAACTAGTACATAGAGATAAAATAAGAGATAAATAAAAATGAGAATTAAAATCAATCAATATTTTTCGATGCTGTTGTGCAACAGGGTTCTCAATAAGCTGCCACAATACTGTGTTTTTGCTTATTTCATTGACATCGTTAAATTTTTGTTATTTCAATATGCTCAACATTTTTAGATACGCGAACATATTTAGGTTTGTTTATGTTATCGATCGTGCCTACAATCCAATTTTTCACACCGTATTCGTTATTAAGCCTATGTGAAAATTCTTCCGCAAATTCATGATCAACAGATAGAAGCATCCCACCAGCAGTCTCAGGCATTTCACATTCATCATATTTATAACCAAATTCGTAAGCTAACTCGCTTGTTAGTTTAATACTTGGGATCTTCTCGATTATAGCTGAAAGATGCGAATTTTGAAGCATTTCTCTTAGATGCCCCGCAAGACCAAAACCACTGACATCTGTCATCGAATGAATGAATGATATATCATTGTATGTATCAATAGTTTTCACAACATCTTGAAGTGGCGTTATCATTAATTTCACAGCTAAATCTATAGAATCGTTAATTTCATTAATAGTATAATTCTCTAAGAGGTCAGGATTATTTTTTTGAAGTCTATACGCTGCCATTATTGCTTGGTTTCCTATTGGTTTAGTTAAAATAATTTTATCCCCTTCTTTAACAAAATCCTTTTTAATTATTTTATCCTTTTCAACAAATCCAGACGCTTCACCACCAATAAGAGGCCACTCTGAATATATTGTATGCCCTCCCAGAACTTTTGAATTTATCTTTTTCTCTATGAAATTTTTGATTCCCCGTAATATTCCTTCTGCGATGTGCATAGGCATATTTTTCTTTATTCCTAAGAAAACAAGCATTCCAGAAATTTCTGGAACATTTAATGCAAAGACATCATTTGTTACATTAGCAGCCGCAATTTCTCCCATAATTTCTGGTTCATCAATAATAGGAGTGAATATGTCTATATTTTTAGCCATCACAAGGTTTGTATTTGGCACTGGAATAATGGCGGAGTCTTCAATTTTACCTTTTAACCCAGCATTAGCCAATAGTTTTTCTAATTTTTCAGCAGGTAATTTACAGTTTCATCCAAAAAGTTTCGTTTGCAATGTTAATCGATAACGCTCTAACTCTTGCATTCTTCACCTCCGTCTTTCATTATTATTTTTATTAATGCTAGAATTAAATAGAAGAGATGAATATATTAATTTTTTCCATATATCTTATTTAAATTTTCAATAAATAAGATACTTTTATAAATAAATTCAATAAAAAATTTTATAGTTTGAAAATTTTCATAAAATTTCAAATTCATTTTGAAATTCTATGGTATGAAAAGATCGATATGTTTAGTTGTTTTTCGTGAAACATCAAACTGATCCTTGTAATATAAATCAAGTTTAATCTCATCTGCCGTAGGATCAAATAAATTCTTTTTAAGTTCTTTTTGTTTGTCAACCTTTAGGACATAGTTGAATTTAAAAACTTTCCCTGGCTTTAATTCATTTAATTCAAGGAATTTTGGATAACTTTCTTTTCTTTGTAAATTGATATAAGAGGGTACCTTTAATGATATTTGTAAATCTTTAAAATCTAAATTTGAAGGATTTGATAATTTGAAATTCAAGTAAATTTCATTCCCAATTGCTTTTATGTTCTTAAAAAATAGAATTTCTTTAGAATCTGGTATGCCAGACTCGATTTGCTGAAAAAATAGTTTATCTTTTAAAATCTTTGCTTTTAATTTGTTTTTATTAATGAATTTAAGAACTAAATCTTTCAATCGTTCTATATCTAATTCAGTATATGATGCTAGTAATTCTAATTTAATGGGATTCATTATTCTTAAATAGTACTTGATCTGGTTCAAATAAAGCTTATTCTCACTTTTCCGAATAAAATTCTTTAATCTGCTTATCAATAACTCTTTAGAAGCATTAAATTTGTTAATATAAGGTCTCACGTATAGATTAAAAACATTATTATTTTCGAAAATTTTTTGTTTGCCAAGAATTACATCTATTTGTTTCTCTGTTTCTTCAATATAATTTTGGATCTGGGTAGAATTCATTTCTATTAATTTTTTTGCATCTTTAAATTCATTCTTTTTTATCAAGAATTCTAATTTGGAGCTCAGTTTATTAAAATCATCATTAAATTTTTTAATACCTTCAATTCGCTCTGTAATGATAGTTTGGACATGACCCTGGAGTAGCTGGAATCCAAGCTCATTATTTATCCCTCCTATCTTCTCAATCTCAGGTAATTCACTTGCTTCTTCAGTTAACAAAACCCTTTCAATTAATATATCTTTAATTGTTACAATTTGTCTATCTAAATCATTCAGATATTCTTGGATTTCAATTTTGCTTTCAACCCATTTTCTTAAAAGATCCTTGAATATTTCGTTAAATTCTACGTTATTTATTAATAATTCTCTTATGTCTCCATCTAGTTTAAATAATTTCTTTCTTATTTGGGTGATATATGCGAATTTTTCATCTTCCACATCATTTAACTTCAATTTAGATGTACTATTTTTCAAAATTTCTTCAAAATTATTGTCTTTAATATAATCAAATTCAGCTTTTAAAACACTGATGCGATCACTTAATAGTTTAATTCTTTCTTTTAAATTAGAAATAAATTCTGCTTTTTTCTCCTCACAGATTTCACTAATAAATCCTTTGATAATACCTAATTCCTCAATAATTTGTACCTTGGTATCTTCCCAATCTTCAATTAAACCAAAAGCCAATCGTTTGTATTCAAATTTATTTAGGACATTATGAAATTTCTTAATTTTTTTCAAGATTTTATTATATTTTTTGTTTAATTGAATTTCAGTTTCATTGAACTTGAAATTATTAATATATGAGTTTAATTTTTCTCTAAATCGTGCGGGAATCTGTTGAAATTCAATTATTTTTCCTTGAAATAATGATAATTCATCATTAATTCTTTCAATAATTTTATCTATATCTTTGAAGTTTTCTTTGATGTGGCCTCTAGTGTGAACGATTTCAATTTTTACTTCAGGATCTTTTTCATTTTCTAAAGCTTTGTTCAATTCAATTGTAATCCAAACAGCAATCTTTTGACTTTTTAAAATAAAGCATATATTTTGAAGTAAATTAATGGTATTTTTTCTTTCTCTCCAATAGCGTGATTCTAATTTATATATCATTTTAGTAATCTCATTTTCAATATCAATCTGATATTCTTCAAACAAACGCTTGAATACTAAGGCAATTCCCTCCCTAATGTTTTCAGAAGGATTCTCTAATTCTTCAAATAGATATGGAAATATTTCTATAATATTATTTTGACTGAGATGGTAAATTGCATTTAATATTGAATTTCTATAATAAGAATCGCTTACTTCCAATAAAGAATGCAATAAGTTAGCCCAAATTTGGTCGAAGTTGTTTTCAGCAATATTAACAAGTGCTTCAATGATTTTTGATTGGACGCGATAATCCTTCTCCTTTAAAAAATTGATTAATTTAGGGATTATAGAGATAATTTCTGAAGATTTCTCCTTTCCAATCTCTCCAAATAACCATATAATCAATTCTTTAACTCTATTTTCTTCGTTATAAAGCAGATTTAACAAGATATAGAATAATTTTTCCTTAGATAAAAAATAAGTCCCGTGAATTTTTAAAAGCTCAGCCGCCGCTCTGGCCACATCATCATCTTCGTCTCTTAGATTAATTATGACCATAGATAATAAGGGCTCCAAATCTTTAATTTTCTTGTAATCTTGATTCAAAATTCTCTGAACAGTTTTAATTACATGAAGTTTTACCTTCCAGTCATTATCCATTAATTTTTCATTGTATTCTTCAATAATTTCTTGTAATTCATCTAAGTCAATATGCAAGGATAAAATTAAATTTCCAATGATCTTTACAGTCAATCTCCTTACAATTGGGTCTTGATCATATAAACGACTCCTGATCTTTGAAATTAGGTCAATTAGTAAGTTCGGTCTAAACATGCTGATTTGGTATAATATCTCTAAAGATACTAACCTTATCCAAGAATCGGGATCATTTATGAAATGAGATACATCTTTTACAGACTTAAGGGAAATAGAAGGAGATTTATCACATATTAAATTCAATAAGCTTAAGCTTCTATAAATGAGCTCTTTATCACTATAATTGTTAATATTTTCAATTACACCGAAGATTTCTTCGGCAGCTTTTTTATTATAGCCACTTAAAATTAAGCTTTCAATTTTTTCAGTATCTAAGGTTTGTGTTGTCAATGCGGTAGGTAAAAATATGTTTTTAAAAATTATACCTTCAAAGATCTCTTCTATTAAAAATATCTTTCATCTAGTATAAATATCTTTCAAACAATTTTTTTCGATTTTTTCAAGAACAGAAAAAACATTTTAATAAATATAAATTAGAGAGATGGTGTTAAAACCTAACGGGAAATATTATCGCCTCGGGAATGGCCCTGGAAAACGTCGACGAGAATGTCGGGGAATCATTCGCCAAGGACGAGGTCCGTATCCTGCTCCTGCCATATCGAATAATATGTTATCGATCGAAATAACAAAACCAAGAAGAATTCGTCTATCAGTCTCATTATCAAGTATTCTTAAAGCATAAGTGTCAGCAAAATCGAAAAAGCCACTTAAAAACACGTCCTTCCATCTATCGGCTTTTTCAATTTCAGCAACTAACTTTCCCGTTGATAAATTTGTTATTTTATAGGACCATCCCATTAATTCTCCCTGTGCTTCATACCACCTATTTCCAAAAGGATCCTCCAAATAAAATTTAGGACGGAAAAACGATAAAATCTTTTTCTTAATTCGTGCTATTAAATTTCCTTCTGGGTCTTTTAGATCCTGGGCTCCTCGAGCTGTTAAGAGTTTTTCATGGATTGTTGCTGAAATCGTCCCGTCTAACTCTTGAAACTCAATTCTTTTTCTAATGCTTATAATCTGTCTTACCATCCTGCCAATAACTTGTCCCTTCTCATCTAATATATCCCCACTTCCCCAGTCCCAATATTTCTCTTTCAGGATGTATAAATTGCGGTTTAAATCAAATAATCCTCCTGCTCTATGATAAGGGACTGTAGGCGCACGTGGCGTTATATAGGTTGCTTTTTCCGTATCAGCTCCGAGATCTGATGGCAATTCGGTGCCACATTTTTCACAAAACTTCTGGTTTGTTTCTGTTATCCTTGTTCCACAATTAGGGCACTCCAATTAAATCACCAAATTTTGGTTTATTACATACGAATCTTTTTAAGCAAAAATAGGGAATATTCTCTTTTAAAATTAAGGGACTTTAATAATGGGTTATAAAAATAAATGATGATATTTTATTTAAAAAAATATTTACGTTTGATGAGTTTAACTTTATTTATCGTACTTTTTCTTATTCATAAAGTTCAATAATAGCTTTACCTGGAGTAGCAACCTTTTCTCGATATGTTAATATGCCTTCTTCTACTTGTTTTGTTTTTACTAAACCTCTTTTGATATCTTTTTCAGTAATATACCCTCTTTCGCCAGCTTCAAATTGCTTCACAATATTTCCTTCTTTATCCTTAATATCAACATTAGTAAAGGTTGTTTGGTTTATATCAAAAGAAATCTTTTTTCCTTCAATCTTTGATACTGTTGCTTCGGTAAGAAGAAGATCTCCAACCCGAACCAT
>CAYZTE010000091.1:0-6533 GCA_964481225.1 uncultured archaeon
ATAATAAAAATAAAAAATAAGTAAAATAAATTGATTAGAATTTCTGTCCACACTTTTTACATGCATTCACCTTGCCATACATGGGAGTATGACCAATATATCCTAAAATTTTTGACTTATCTTCTTCAGATTTAATATCCTTACCTACAGCACCACAACTAGGGCATATCAATCGTTCTTCACTCGTATATTCAGTTGTAACTTCTGGTTTTAATTCGCTTAATTCTGTCTCGACTTTCTCAAGGCGTGCTCTTTGTTCTCCGACAACCGTTTCCTTTTCCGTAATACTTTCAGTAAGCTCCTTTACTTTACTCTCTTTTTCTGCAATTGAATTAGTTAAATCCTCAACATTTTGTTTTAATTCATCCACTTCTGCATTCAGTTTATTAATTTCATTATCTTTTAAAGAAATTGTCTTCTTCAAATCATATACTTCAGAATCTAGTTTGTTAATTTTATTATCTTTAGGTTCCAAATTTTCTTTAACTTCTTTTAATTGAGAATTTAAATCATCATTGACTTTTGTTAAATTTTCCAATTCTTCATCTTTCTTGGTTAAATTTTCTTCGAGTTCATTGATTTTAGCAGCTTGTTCATCAATTTTTTTCTGTAGTCCCTTTACAACCTTATCGTCCAAGCCCTCCATTAAATCTTTCATTTCATCTTGACTAATAAACATGACACCTCTTAATTATCTCAAATCGTTAAATAACTCGTTGACACAAAACGGAATTTTATAAATTGAAATGTTTAGCAAATAATTTGCTATTGTTTACAAAAATTTTATAATAGAATTCATATTTAAGCTTTTTTTTTAAGATATTTTTAGGGTATAAAAGAATCCAGTTTGTGAATATTAAAAACTTCTATAAACTTTCTATATATTCTAATGTTTTTTAATTAAACTTCAAGAAAAAAATCAATGGAAAACAGATATCAGTCATTAGAAATGACAAAATTTCGATTATCACTTGGATCATACATGATAGTGACAGTTTTTCCAACAAGTTCTTGCTTTTCTAGATGTGTAAGGTTTTTAGGTCCAGATTTTATTAGAGCAAGAGTACGACGCCCATTTTCAAGAGTTCCGATAACAATTCCTCTTTCTGGGTGACCAAATCTATCATAGATAATGGTATAACCATCAATAGCGAGCTTGCCTTTCGCCATTTCAACCGGATCAGGAAGTTTTCCTTCTAAAATTGATTGTTGGACTCCGCTTTCATCAATGACGCCCCATTCTATAGTAGGTGGCTCAGAACCATAAATCCCAATGGATTGCTTAGTATTATACCCTCCATTTGCTATAATCATCACTTTTAAAGAAGGATCTATTCGAATTAAATCAACTGCGTTAATAATTGAATGCAGAGAATAATTACTCAAAGGTCCACCAAAATAAGGTAGTCCACCTGTTAAAGTTAAATCGCGGTGATCATTTTCAGCTAAACCAAGTTCATTCATAATGATTTCTACAATTGAGGGAAAGCAGCTATAAATATCAAAAGCATCTATATCGTTAAGTGTAAGCCCAGCTTGTCTTAAAGCAATTTTGGATCCTTCCCTTGTAGCCGGTGAATCGTCAAGTCTTGGACGTTGAGTTATGCTATGAATGTTATTAAGATCAGCACCTCCCATTAAATAAACCCATAATTTTCGATCTATACAGAGGGACTTTGCAAGTTCCTCATTTGCCATTATAATTGTTCCCGCTTGATCTACAAATAAATTTGAACACATTCTTTTAGTATATGGATGAGTAATATAACGATTTTCTGGAGAAGGGATTATAATTTCATCAGCTGTGTAAGATTCTTGAGTCCAAGAATAAGGATTTTTTGATGCAATCATAGAAAAATGTTCAAAAAGTTTACCTAAATGCTTTTTATGTTCATCTATAGTCCTACCTGAAGCTGCGCGTATAGCAGTTTCAAAAATGGCATAAGTATAAGGAGGATATTTGAATCCATACCTATTTTCAAATTCATTAATCCAATCCCATAGTTCACCTTCTATATATTTTGGTTTTTTCCTTTTTGGCCAATTTAAAGTAAGTTCGTCTTTTTTAGCTTGTAATCTTGAATAAAGAGCTTCTCCGCCTGTAATAAGTATACTACGGCTTTTTCCTGCAGAAATGGCTCTTGCAGCTCGATTTACCAACATCTGAGGGGTATTACCACCGTCAGGTAAATAAACTTTTTTAATTGGTTTTATACCAAGAATTTTACTAAGTTTACCAGGTGCATCTTCATAAGACCAAGAATCAATATTTACCATATAAACTGCATCAATAATGTCCACTATCTCCTTAGTTTGTGTGTCCTCAATAGCCATTTTGCTGGTTTTGACTATTAAACTAAGCGGATCAAGAGGTTGAGAGGTATCTTTATGCTGTGTGAACTGAGCAGCGCCAATAATAATTGGAATGTTCTTAACATCCATAGGTAATTACTATTATAATAATAATTTGATAAATCTCTTATTTCTATTAAAAACTAGTTAATTTTAATTATACTCCAAAACAACAGAATAAACATATAAATATTTAATTAAGGATGTGAAGTTTAAGATGGAAACTCGTACCTTTGGAAAAATTGGAGTTAAAGTGTCTATTATCGCATTGGGAGGATGTGGTATTGGTTACGTTGAGCAAGAAGAAGCCGATAAGGCTATAAAAATTGTAATGGACAATGGAATTAATATGATCGATGTTGCTCCAACATATGGGAATGCCGAATTACGGCTTAAACCATGGATAGAGAAATATAGAGACCATTTCTTTTTAGCTGAAAAAACATTGAAGAGAACTAAAAATGGAGCATGGCGACAACTCAACCGATCCTTGAAACGTTTAGGTGCTTCCTATTTTGATTTATATCAGTTTCATGCAGTCTCTTCAATTGATGAATTACATCAGATTCTCGGAGAAAATGGAGCTATGGAAGCATTTAAAGAAGCTAAAGAAACAGGATTAATTAAACATATTGGAATAACAGCTCATAACGATGTGAGAGTAATTCAGAAAGCACTTGAGTTATCTAATGATGTTGAAACAGTTCTCTTGCCTGTATATGTTGCTGCATTATCAAATCCTAGTCCTGTAAATGATTTTAGAACAGTTCTTCAAATAGTGCAAGAGAGAGATATTGGTGTAACAGCTATTAAAGCCATTTCTAAAGGTAGGTGGATAAATGAGCCCACTTATACAACTTGGTATTACCCTCTCGATAAGCAAGAGGATGTTGATAGGGCTGTTTGGTTTACTCTTTCTCAACAGGGTGTAACAACATATTTTTTACCATGTGATGTTAGACTATGGCCACTAGTATTGGATGCTGCTAAACGATTCCGTAAACTTAATGATGGAGAAATGGAAAAGATCGTTTCAATGGCTAAAGTAAATCAGTTTCAACCCTTATTTCCTGAGTAATTTTACAAAATTCAAAACTAATAATTGAATTATTATTAAGAATTTCTTTGAAGATTTATTAAAATGAGATCAATTCATTTAACAAAGAATTAAGATCTAAAACTTTAATGTCGTATTTATGCTTTTTAATAACATTATTATATTGATATTCACAGAAGGGACAGGAAGTTAAAATTGTATTAGCTCCTAATTTTGTAATTTCATCTAATCTCCCCAGAGTAGTCTTCTCCGCTAATTCTGGGTATGCAGATCTAACTCCTGAGCCAGAACCACAGCAATTAGTATCCTCTCTGGTTTGTTGAAATTCAATATAAGAGATACCGATTGTTTCCAGAATTCTCCTAGGTTCATTGTAAATACCCAAACCACGAGCTAAATGACATGGATCATGCCAAATAATTGGCTTTTTAACTTTTGTTTCAATAAAAGCCTTAACTTTTGGTTTAAGATTTCTTAATTTAATAAGCCTTTCTATTAGATATTCTGTGAAATGTAATAATTTTGTATCTCTAAATTTTTCTTTCAATATTGATTTATAAATCTCTTTAAATGCCGTTAAACATCCGGGGCAAGTAAAAATAATTTGTTTAGGAGGATTTTCATGTATTTCATCTAGCATTGGTTGAATAAATTCAATAATTTTGTCTCTATGACCTGTTCTGTATAAAATTCCTGAGCAGCAAGTTTCGTTTTTTAAGATCTTGATCTCTTCACCTAGTTTTTTAAATAATTCTATTGTATTTATTGCTATTTCCGGAGTTCTATAAATAGCCATACACCCAGGATAATAAACCGTTTCAGCCTTAACATTTGTTTTTAGATCTAACCATAAATTATCTCTTGGATTTCCTTCTCCGAAAGGATTTCCATAGTGTTTTATATTTTTTAAAATTTTAGCGTGTGGTTCTGGAAAATTTTTAGCATCTACCAATTTTTTTCTCCCATAATAGATAATCGAAGGCACATCAATTCCCGAAGGGCAAATATATAAACAGTGACCACATCCTGTGCATGAAAAAAGCCTATCTCTTGCGTGTTGACTATTTTGAAACTTAAGATTCTCATTCTGTATCATAGCATGGACTATTGCTACTTTTCCTCTAGCATAACTACTTTCCCATCTTGCATCATCATCAAATCCAGGGCATTCAAAATCTTTTGGACAAAATCCGCATAAAGTGCATTTCCAAATTATACCACGTATTTTTCTTTCACTCATTTTTCCTCATTAATGAGTTTTATTTATTTTCTTGAAAATAGCTAATTTATTGACAGAATACATTTTCCCGGGATTTAAAATATTATTTGGATCAAAAATGGATTTAATTTTTCTCATGAGTTCAATTGTTTCTTTTCCATGTTCCAAATCAAGATAAGGAGTTTTCCAAATGCCACATCCATGTTCAGCTGTAACTGAACCGCCAAGTGAAGTTGTATAATTTACCAATTCCTCTTGAATATTACCCATCTTAGTAATATCAAGTTCTGATTTTATTGGAATTAAACTTATCAAATGAACATTTCCGTCGCCTAAATGTCCCATTCTACTGAAGGTTAAGTTGTTATTTTTCATTACTTCTGCCATTTTATCCATTAATAAATGAATTTTACTAAAAGGGACTGAAAAATCTAAAATTGCTGGTGAAAATGTCGCGGCATTTTTATAAGGAGGTAATAAACGACTTAAAGATGGTCCAGCGCCATCTCTTGCTTTCCAAAGAAACTCATGTGGTACTCCTTTTAAAATTTTAATATCTAAGCAATCTTTGTTCGTCGAAAGCAATCTTGATATATGTTTAACATGATCAGAAGTGATAGTTTCATTTCCATCTAAACGAATTAGCAATGCTGCTTCACTTATTCTTAATTCAATCTTTGGAGTTAATCTCGCTAAGAATGAATTCATACCATTTAAAACAAGTTTGTCTACTAATTCTATTGACATTGGTGTTATATATTCTTTAATTTCTTTGGCTTTTTGGATTGCGACATCAATCGAGTTAAAAAATCCTATCACTGTTAAAAAAGTCTCAGGAAGAGAAAGAAATTGGAGAGTTGCTTCTCTTATGATTCCAAGGGTACCTTCAGATCCTACAAATAAACTTAATAGATCTAATCCCGAAACAGTTTTCTTTACATAATTTCCAAACTGTACTTTTTGCCCACTACCAAGGATTACTTTTAAATTTAGAACATAATCTTTTGTTGTACCATATTTAATAGCAGATTCTCCTGATGCGTCATTTGCAATCATACCACCAATAGTGCAAACGTCTGCTGAACCTGGATTACATGGAATCCAATAGCCATTTCCTACATTACGCAATTTTCTGCCTAAACCCTTATACAAAACCCCTGGCTGGACAACAACAAAATTATCTTCTGTATTTATTTCAATAATTTGATTCATTCGATTTAAATCCAAAATGATACCGCCGTCGATAGGAAGGAACTGTCCTCCAAAACTTGTTCCTGCTCCTCTGGGAATTATCTTTAAATGTTCATTGTTAGCTATATCTATGATTTCATTAATTTGCCCTTCATTCGAGGGTTTAATAATGAGATCAGGCTTTATATTATAGTCTTCTTTGACCCAACTTAAAGCTCTACTCACATAATCATGTGAATAGCAATATAACTCAACTGGATCATCAGAGATATATCTCTCACCTACAATATTTTTTAACCTAGTTCTGATTGAAGGATCAACCACCAATATTCATCACCCTTTCAATTATATTTTTTAGAATACAGATGTTTATCAAATTTTTTAAAAAGTTAAAAACTACATAAAACAATCTTAATTCATAATTATTTAAAATATATTAATTAAATTATTTAAAAGAACAAATGAATGTGATGTTAAATTGAGAAAGGTGGCTATAATAGGAATAGGAATTACCCCTTTCAGGGCAAGATATTTAGACAAAACTTATTTTGAGCTTGCGTACGATGCAACTAAGCTTATTTTAGAAGATGCTAATAAAAATGGAGCTGAAATTACTCACAAGGATTTACAATCTACCGTTTATGGAATTTACAACGAGTTATTTGAGCGACAATTCATGCCGGATATCTTTACTAATTCATATCTAGGAATGAA
>CAYZTE010000092.1:0-5906 GCA_964481225.1 uncultured archaeon
AAATATATAAACAAAAATTTAAATCAAACGAGGGGAATGACTTTTGGATTTTTATAGGATTTTATAGTTTTTTATAAAATTTCAAGCAACTGTTGAAACAATAAAAAGAATTAAATGATACAAATAATTCGAAATACTTAGAATTTGAAAAAAATACTATTATAGAAAAATGACTTGTATTCACGGATTAGATGAAAATAACTGTCCAACTTGCCGCATTTTAAAATCAACTTTGCCAAAAAACGCACTCAATATTAAAAATAAACATCTATTAAAAATTGGAAATCCATTATTCAAGAAAAATTCTAATCTAAAGGTTGAAATATCTAAACAATTAACCAACAAGAAATTAAATTTAACCCAGAATCCTCTTAATTCAGTTCCCAGACCTCCTTTCATTAATGAAATCCCTAATTTTGAAAATAAAATGTTTCTAGAAAGGGCTAAAGAACTAGATATTTCAAAAGAAGACAGTTTTGGAATTTCCAAGAAAATTCCTCTGGAAAGTCCTGAATGGAAATTCGAGAAAAATGATTAAAGTTTTCTTTTAAAGATTTAATTAAATTTCTTAATAATTTCTCTCTCTTACGTTATTATTATAAGGCATTGAATCATAATTATAAATTATAACTTAATTTACAAAATAATTAAGAGGTGAACCAATTAGTTATGGAAATTTTATGGCTTGGGCATGCTGCCTTCAAGATAAAAACAGATAGTGGAAGAGTCATTTACTTAGATCCTTACCAGATTAAAAAAGGGGAAGAAAAGGCAGATATTATCGTTTCTTCTCACTCTCATCCAGACCATTTCGATTCAGGCAGTATTAAAAAAATTTGGAAAGATGATACTATTCTTTTAGGACCTGAAAGTATTTCTGGTAATTTGAAACGATTTGATGGCCAACCTTTAAAATTAGGGGAAAGCTTTGATTATAAGGATCTCTCAATAGAATTGATTCCGGCATATAATATAAAGAAGCCTAATCATCCTAAATCAAGTGGTTGGGCAGGTACGATAATTGAGTCTGGGGGAAAGAGCGTATATCATGCGGGTGATACTGAAAGAATCCCCGAAATGAAGGAGTTAGCAAACAAAAACATTACTGTAGCATTATTACCGTGTGGTGGAACTTACACCATGGATTTTGATGAAGCTACTGATTCTGCTACAGATGTTAAACCAGAAATCACAGTCCCAATGCATAATCAATACATACTTAATGTATAGTTGCAAAATTGGGGCAAGGACCTAACCAAATTCAAAGACCTAATGGGAAAAAAGGATCCAAGTATTAGAGTGGAGATTTTAGATGAGGGAGGAGACCCCTTAAAAATTTAATCTATTTATTTCTTTTTCACTACTGGTAATTTCCGTTATCTTAGTGTAAACGTTCCTGTAGAAGTAATTCTCTAAATATGTTTAAAGAACTCTTGGAGAAAAAAGATCCAAGTATTAAAGTAGAGATATTAAAAGAAGGCGGTGAGCCTTTAAGAGTTTAAATATGCTTTTTTTCTCATTATTATTCTTTTTTTTTACTATAACTTCTTATTAAGATAAGATTTTAAACCATGGATTTCAAAAGTAATATATAAAATTCTAAAAATTATTTAATTTATTCAAATTAAAAACTCTAAAAATGTGAAACAAAATGGAAATCGACGAAAATTTCAAAAAAGATACAACTGTAGCCTATATCTCGATGGAGATTGGAGTAGATAGTAATATTCCTACGTATAGTGGAGGTTTGGGTGTTTTATCGGGAGATACGGTGAGATCTTCAGCTGATCTAGAACTTCCCATGGTTGGAATATGTTTATGCTACAGTGCTGGCTACTTTTATCAATTTTTCAATGAATTTGGTGAGCAGAAGGAGAGAGAAATTGAATGGAATTTCTATTTTGAATTCGAAAAAGTTCTAAAACCTATTACAATCGAAATAGAGAAAAAAGAAGTGAAGGTCTCAGCATGGCAGTATAATGTTATTGGTCAATCCGGCCATATCTTGCCAATTTACTTATTAACCACTGATGTTGAGGGAAATGAGGACTGGATGAAACAAATGACGGGCTCGCTTTATGATTCCACTTCAAGATGGAACAGGATCGTGCAAGAGATGATTTTAGGAATTGGTGGTGTAAGACTTTTAAAATCATTAGGGTATAATAACATTCAAACATATCATCTCAATGAAGGACATGGTTCCTTTGCCACAGTTGAACTATATAACATGTTTAATGGTGATTTGGAAAAGATAAAAGAAAAAGTTGTATTTACAACACATACTCCTGTTCCTGCTGGTCATGACAGATTTAACCAAGATTTAGTTAAAAAAGTGTTTGAAAATACAATGCCTAAAGAAATTAAAAAGGCTGCTGACGATAATGGAGAATTTAACATGACATATCTTGGAATGGCACTTTCAAGATATAGAAATGGGGTTGCAAGAAAACATGGTGATATTTCAAGAAAGATGTTTCCTCAATACGAAATTGATCACATAACAAATGGAGTTCATCTACCTTTTTGGGTTTCTAAGCCCTTTCGAAAAGTATTTAGTCGGAAATGGCCTAACTGGAGAGCAAATCCTTATGTTCTTGAAAATGCTATTGAATTAGATGATTTAGACGTGTTTGATGCTCATATAGAAAATAAATTTAACTTAATATCATATCAGAAAGGCCACTCATGGAATTTATTAGATGAAGAATTCATAACAATTGGATTTGCTAGGCGTTTTGCGACCTATAAAAGAGCAGTTCTTATATTTCATGATATTGATAGATTAGGTAAAATTTGTAAGAATAGTGTTCAATTCATATTCGCGGGAAAAGCTCATCCAAAGGATCAAATGGGAAAAGATTACATCAAAAAGATACACGAAGCTGGTGAATACTTATATAATAATTATGGAGTAAAAGTTGTAATGATGGAGAATTATAACATGGATCTCTCTCACATGCTCGTGTCCGGAGTTGATGTCTGGCTTAACACTCCTAATAGATACCGGGAAGCTAGTGGGACAAGCGGAATGAAAGCAGCTTTAAATGGTGTACCGAATTTTAGTGTGCAAGATGGATGGTGGTTAGAGGGCTATAAGAAGAATTCATTAGCTGGTTGGGCTATTGGACCTGATGATTCAAATCCTAAGGATCCTGGTGTATCAAACGATTGGGATATTGATTCAAATGCACTTTACGAGACATTAGAAAACGAGATCATTCCTACCTACATGAATCATGACGAATGGATATTCAGGCAGAAAAATGCGATTTCGTTAGCCGCGTATTTCAATACTCATAGAATGTGCATGGAATATGCAGAAAAAGCTTATAAACTTAAAAAACAAAGACCTTGGAAATTTATAAGTTAGAGATATTTTTTTTAATTTTAAGAATTTTTTCTAAAATTCATTTTCAATACTTGTACTTAACTTTTTCTTTAATTTTTCCTGATAGTCTTATTTTTGGTGAAATTTAGTATATATAGATTTATATTTAAGAGTAACATCTTGATTATTAACCTAATTTAAAAAGTAATTAAAATAAATGGCGAAGTTAATGAAAATAAAAAAGTTTTCTATAATATTGATAGTATTTGTGCTATTTTTTGGTCTATTAGTAAGTCAAATTAATACTGCAAACTATATTTCAAGAGAGAATGGAAAGAAAAGCGCCAATTCTAATTTATCTATTAGCAATAATGCTGGATGTGAGTGGAATCGTACATGGGATAGGAGTCAGCAAGACATGGCAATTGGTATAAAAGTAGATTCATCAAACAATATTTATGTTACAGGTGCTTCTAATTTTCAAGAAGTGGGGATGTCTCTTTTTTTACTCAAATATAATAGTTTAGGAGACTTACAATGGAATCGTACATGGGCAGTTACAGGTGAAACTCTTGGTTATGGAATAGCTTTTGATTCCCTGAATAATATTTATGTAGTGGGAATGTCGTATATACCACCATTTGTAGGTCCTTCAATAATTCTTTTAAAATATAATAGTGAAGGTGTATTGGATTGGTATCGACAACATGTAATTGGAGACAACAGTCTCTGTGCGGGAATAGCAATAGATTCTTCGGATAATATTTATTTATCGGGGTATGACATTTTTGGTCCGAATGAAGATATGCTACTAGTAAAATGTAATAGTTCAGGGTTTATCGAATGGAATCGCACTTGGGGTGGCGCGGGTAGGGATTTAGCTTATAGAATTGCGTTAGATTCATCAAATAACATATTTCTTGCTGGATCTACAGATTATTTCGGAGGAAATTCAGATATTTGTTTGGTAAAATACGATAGTTCCGGAAATAAGGAGTGGCATAGTATTCGGGATGTAGGTAATGTTGACATGGGTTGGAATGTTGCTTTAGATTCCTCAGAAAATATATTTCTGGTGGGGTCAGTAGGAAGTCTTGGAAATACCGATGCATGTTTAATAAAATTCAACTCGAATGGTCAACATCAATGGAATCAAACATGGGGCGGAAGCGATGATGATTTTGTAATGGGACTAGAAATAGATTCTTCAGATAATATTTATATAGGGGGGACTATAGACATAATTGGATTTCCAATGTATGGGTTTCTTGGAGATATTACTCTTGTAAATTATAATAATTCGGGCCAATACCAATGGAACTATACAAGGAGAGTAGCTCATAAAGAGGGGTGCCATTCAATAGCATTAGATTCTTCTGAAGAAAATATTTATCTCGCAGGATGTAGTGATGAATTCGGTAATAATGATACACTTGTGGTCAAATATAATTTAAAGGAACCTATTACTGATGGGAACGGTGAAGAAGCAATACCTGGTTACAACACAGTTCTTATAATCGCAATTAATTGCTGTATTCTAGTGTATTTCATCAAGAAACGTTGGAAAGAGAAGGAATAATTTAATTTATTTTAAAACTAAATCTTTTTTTATTTTATAATTTGAACATCCTGTAATGAGAAATTAATAAGATTTAATACAGTTTGATAATTGAAAGGAAGGAATTTTTATATATTCATCAAAATTCTTCTTATTAAAATAATCCTCCATTACCTGTTTTAAAATATCTTCTATTGTACCAATTCCAAAAGTTAAACCATCCATATCCTTTGCCAAAAGTAACATATACTTTGAGGTTGCTTCGAGAAGAAAGCAACTCTGATTAAGCTCAATATCAGAATACTTTTCTACAATTTTATTTGTATCTTTAACAACTTCAGAAGTAGTAAATAATACAATCAAATACTTCTCAGTAAATCCTTCTTTCAAGTAACTGTCTCTAATTCCAGTAGCTATGAGAGGATTTTTTAAATAAGATTTAAAGAGATATTGAATTGGAGTTAGAGCTTTTCTTAATTTACTTTTATTATGAAAAAATCCGAATTCTTCAGTTAATTTTAAAGGTTCAACATCTAAATAAGTAATTTTTTTAGGGGGATTTTCAAATTTAAATTCTTTTAGGTGATTTGACATTGTACGTGTTATCTCAATAGAATTATTTAATTATAGAAAATTTGATTTAATAAAAAAAGTTTCATAATTTTAGAAAATAAGTAAAAATAAGGAATTTTAAGAAAATATGAAATTAGGGCCACTTGATTTAGCTAACAGATACATTTTAGCCCCAATGCAAAATATTACAACTGCACCTTATAGGAGATTTTGCAGGAAATTTCAAAAAATTGGATTAGTAAGTGTTCCGATGTTATACACTAAAAAAATTGAAAAAAATCCCAAATATATAGAGAAATACTTATACAAGATTGAAGATGAACGCCCTATCAGTGTACAACTAATCGGCTCCGATCCAGAAGCTCTTAAAAAATCGATAGATTATCTTGAAAGTTATAAGTTTGATGTATTAGATTTAAATGCAGGATGCCCATCTAAAAGAGC
>CAYZTE010000093.1:0-5791 GCA_964481225.1 uncultured archaeon
TCTTTGTTCATACAAGCTTTAAAATGAAAAAGCTAAAAAAAAATCAAGGATAATTTATATATATAATATTTGTGGAACTTAATATTAGAACAATTTATTCATTAAGCCAGCGTTGCCGAGTCGTAAGGCGATGGCCTGCAGAGGTTTTTTCCGATGTGGCTAGCCATTTATCGGGGGTTCAAATCCCCTCGCTGGCTCCATTTTTAATACAATTAGTTAATTTTTTAGTGATTTAATAAATTCTTATACTCTAAAGAGAGAATTAATTAAAAATTGAATAATATCTAATTATTTCAAATTTTAATGAAATTATTTATATAAAAAAGTTTTTATTTATCATGAAAATCAAATTATTAAATATTTATTCAAAGTTTATGAAGAATTTTGAAAAAGCAGAAAAAATCTTAAAAAAGCATAAAGATTATTTGAGGAATAAGTTCTATATAGAGAAAATAGGTGTTTTTGGGTCTTATTCAAAGGGTACACAGAAAAACAAAAGTGATATCGATATTTTCGTAGAATTTTATCACCCTATTGGATGGAAATTCTTCACATTAAAAGAATTTCTTGAAAATATTTTAGGAATAAAGGTTGATTTAGCAACAAGAAATTCATTAAGACCTCAAATGAAGGAAGATATTTTAAAGAATGTGGTATATGTATGAAAGAAAGAACATATAAAATATATTTTGAGGATATAATCATATTTATTAAACGGATTGAATCTTACATTCAAGATTTAAACTTTGAAAATTTTAGAGAAAATCAATTAGTAATTGATGCTGTTATAAGAAATTTAGTGCTAATTGGTGAGGCTTCAAAAAATATTTCCTCTGAGATTAGAAAGAAATTCTCGAATGTCCCTTGGTCTGAGATGATTGGATTGAGAAATCTAGCCACTCACGGCTATTTCAAAATAGATCTTACAATTATTTGGGATATAATTACTAAAGATATCCCTGAAAATAAACAATCTATTCAAAATATATTTAGTGAATTGTTTAAAGAATCGGAAGAAAATAATAAGAAATAAAGATTTTTAAGTTCCATTCATAATTTTCATTTTTGGCGCATATGCTTCTTGTACAGCGTAATTGTTATAATTAATACTATAGTGATTTCGCCAATGAGCCTTGACATCTTCAAGCATTGCTTCCATGATCCCATCTTTAACTTTTCCTTCCGCGCAAATCGTGGTGCCCATTGGAGTTGCCGTAATTTCGCCGTCTTTAACAACAATCTGACCGTCTTTTATCGTATAAGCTGCTAAGGAAAAAGCTTTTTCTATAGAGTGTCCATCCATCTTTTCTGGATCCAGCTTATAAATGGCAAGATCTCCCATTGCTCCTATACCAAGATGCCCTCTATCTGTCATACCTAAGCATTTTGCAGTGCCTGCTCTTGTCATTATACAAATTTCATTTAATGTTAGTTCGCGATCAATATCTTTCAATTGAGTTTTCTCTGGAGCCCGCTTAGAGCATTGATCTAGGAGTATATCATCACGTGATTTCTTGTTCATGAGCCATCTGACAATTTGTGGATAACTTGTAAAAGGTCCACCATTAGGTGAATCTGTAGTCATGAAAATCTGCCATGGATTCTTTGTAAGGAGCATCAATTCAAGTCCTACAGCCCATTGAACAGCATTTACCGCAACTTTAGGTTTAAAGAAATATGGGACAATTCCTGAACCAGATTCACCTTCTACTTGGCCATTAATCCATTTAATCCCTGGTTTATTACCCCATGCTGATGTTCCTCCGATATGATGAAGCGCAAATTCCCACGGACCGTCTGCGGTCATGGTAGTAGTTGCTGCTTTACCAAAAATAACTTGCCCGGCATCAACCGTTATATGATTATTAGAATTCAAATATTCTGCGATATCTGCAGCACCTGATTCGAAATCATTCCAATTATTCCCTCCATAAGCATTAAATTGGCAATGAGTCAAGTGTATTGTGGAATCACGCCCTTCTTTTGATTTAATCTTTTTTAAGGCTTCAAAAGTTTCTATTGTATGCTCTTTATTGCCAGGATGCCCTAAATTATTAGCATGAACGTGTATTGTATGAGGTAATTGAAGTTTTTCAGTAATTGTTGATAAACCTTCTAAAATTTCTCTTGGAGTTACTTCAAAATGAAAAACATAATCATCTAGAGAATTTACATTCTTACCCCAAGTCCAGTTTTCGACTCCCCCAGGATTAACAATTTTGACTGCATATCCTTTTGTTACTTTCAATATCCAAGCAATATATGCTGCTAATTTTTCATAATCCTTATCTTTAATATACTCCATAACAAACCAGTTATTTCCAAAGAGTGGAAATGCTGCTTTATCTATTATAGGTGTAACTAAAAATTCTTCATGTGTATGACGTGCTTTAAGAAGTGGCATTGCAGGTTCCACAACAGTAGTATAACCTAATCTGGCATATCTATATCCAGTAACCCAAGTTGAAGGTACGGACCAACCTGTTCCGCTTCGTGTTAATTTTGTTCTTTTCTCATTAAATTCCTCAAGTTTATCATCAGGTCGAAAGGAACGCCCAGCGTTAACTTTAGTTCCTGCTATGTGTGAATGGATATCAACACCTCCCGGCATTACAATCATTCCAGAAGCATCGATGATTTTTGCGTCACCATTCACTTTATCGACGATTACACCATCTTTTACGTGAATTTCTTTCTTTTCACCATCAATATTGTTTAACGGGTCGAAAACGATTCCATTTTTAATTATGAGGTCGTTCATTGTAATTTTCCTTAATGGTAACCATAAATTTGATAATAATTTTTGAAATTAACTTTTGAAACAATGCTATTATTGTAAAGAATCTATTATTTTTATAAAGATTTATTATAATTATTAAGTATTCAACTGCGTGTGGAATCTAAAATACCTAAAGTCATCTCATTACGTTTTTTAAAGACACTTTTGGAAAGAGAATTAAATATTTTCCAATTCTTTAAACTTAAATAGAAGTTCTTTCTTTTATTAATTTGAAATTGTAAAAAATTTGAAAGCAATTTAGGATTGGGGTAAGCAATTAAAAACAGCTTCTTTAATCATTACTAAGGGTTCTTAGCATGGTAAAGATTTTTATCGTTGACGATGATCAATCACTTCAAAGGCTCTACACTTTAATTCTAAAAGAAGCTGGTTTTAAAATTGTTGATACAGCACTTAATGGAAAAGTTGCTGTTGAGAAATATAATAACTTTAAAGTAAAACCAGATATTATTTTAATGGATCATCGAATGCCTATAAAAAATGGACTCGACGCAATGATTGAGATCTTAAGTGTTAATAATCATGAGAAGATAATATTTGCAAGCGCTGATATTACCGTAAAAGAAGAAGCGTTATCTCTTGGTGCGTGTGCCTTTCTCGACAAACCATTTAACATAGGAAGATTATTAACTACTATTCAGAATGTTATTAAAGAACTAGTAATAGAAAGGTGAACTCTTATTAAAATTGATCTTAAGGATTTGATTGAAGCAGTCCCAGTTGGGATTTCAATTACAACGCCCGAAGGAGAGACTATCGAATGTAATTCGCAGGCATTTAAGATTTTAGGGTACGATTCTAAAGAAGAATCTTTAAAAATCCCAGTTTTAAATCATTATTCAAATCCAGAAGATAGAAAAAGATTTTTTGAACTTGCTAAAGATGGAGTTGTTAAAAATTTTGAAGTTCAACTTAAACGTAAGGATAATACTGTGATTTGGGCATCTATCTCTTCCCAAGTCCAATATATCGAAAATGAAACTTATTACGTTAATTCCTTCCAAGATATAACCAATCGTAAAACCGTGGAGCAAAATTTAAAAGAATCTGAAGAAAAGTTTAGAACCATTGCTGAACAATCGTTCATGAACATTATAATCATACAAGATGGGATTTTAAAATATTTTAATGAACGTGTGACACAAGCAAATGGATATTCTAGGGATGAGATTAATAGCTGGAAGTCTAATGAATTTGCTAAATTAATTCATCCTGATGACAGAGAATTTGTCATGAACCAAGCTATGAAAAAGCAGGCTGGGGAAAAAAATGTTATCAATCAATATAAATACCGTATGGTAAGAAAAGATGGAGAAATACGATGGCTTGAAAATTTTTCAAAAACAATCATTTATCAAGGAAAACCCGCAGATTTAGTAATGTCTATTGATATCGACGATAAAATAAAAGCTGAGCAGAGATTAAAAGAATCAGAAAAAAAGTATCGTGAAGCTTATAATCAAGCAGATTTCTATAAAGATTTATTTGCCCATGACATGAGTAATATACTTCAAAATGTTAAATCATCAATCGAATTGAGCGGAATGTGGATTGATGCCGCTGAAAAAAAGTTAGAAGTAAAAAGCATGTTTGAACTTGTCCAAGAACAAATTAATAGAGCATCTTCATTAATACAAAATGTTCGTAAACTCTCTAGCATTGATGAGAAATCAATAGAAATAAAAACAATTGATCTTAAAAGCATGTTGAATAATGCTGTTGAAAATATTCGCGCTCGTTTTCCTCCTGATGACTATATAATAAATATCAAATTATTAGAAGAAGAATTGAGCGTTAAAGCAGGAGATCTTCTTATTGATGTCTTTGAAAATATCTTGATAAATGCAGCTATGCATAATGAAAATAAGCCAAAAAAAATGAATATAAAGATATCAAAAATACAAGATGGAAAGATCAAATACGTGAAAATTGAACATGTTGACAATGGAATTGGAATTAAAGATGAGATAAAAGGAATCATATTTAATAGGGCTCGTAAAAAGGAAAAAAGCACAGCTGGAATGGGGATTGGGCTTTCACTTGTAAAAAAAATTATTGATGGATACGGCGGAAAAATTTGGGTTGAAGATCGTGTTAAGGGAGAATATTCAAAGGGTAGCAATTTTATAATATTACTCCGACAAGATTAATTGGATAATTAAATTACGTTTGGAGCATTATTTTTTTGAAGAAATAAATAAAATATTTATTTCAATAAGGCTCATAGGTCTAATCTTATTCTAACTAACTTTCTTTCGCAAAGCAATTAATGAGAAATAAAAAAAATAAAGTTAAAATTATAAAATGATTTTAGTATGGCCTTAATACTAGTAAAGCAATACAACCGTAGAAAAAGCCCATAATAGCACCAAATACTATCTGGCCGATTGCAAAATCACTTACTACCTCAGAATCAGCACCAGCGTCAATACGAAAAATAACTCCCCAAATCATAGCAATAACTGCAGTAATCATAACGGTCAAAAACCACCCTCCCCACGCTTCAAACTTACTTTCTGCGAATACACCTGAGAGAATTGCTGCTACTAAGGGAGCTACTATGTATCCGACCAAAAAAACTATTAATTCAGGCTCCGGATCAGTTACAGTTAATGCTATATTTAACTCCTTTTCTGGTCCAATTCCCGTATAGATAGGTCCAAATAAAGGTTCCAATATTGCTATTGCGTCAGTTTCAAGGAGATCAAAAAATAATTCAAATCCGTTCTCGGTAAGTGCAACTCCACTGAAAAAAAAGGCAACGTTTAATCCAATAAAGGCGAGCATGCTAAATAAAAACGATTTAATAAAACTCATTGTTTTTCAAACCCTCATTTTTATTTCGAATTAGAATTTATATTAAACATTATTAAATGTTCAAGATTAAAAGTTTCACTTTAGATTTAAATTTGATTTTTTCTAAATCCAAACGAGAACTATTATTCGCCAATTAAAATTACAGAAGCTGGATATTTAGAATTATTAGGGATG
>CAYZTE010000094.1:0-5732 GCA_964481225.1 uncultured archaeon
ATTTAATCATTTTTAAGGTAATCAAAAATCATATATTCGGAAAATTTCATCATAGGCACGAAAATAAACCAAGAATAATGCTTCTATTTATAAAAATAAAATAAGAAAAATTAATTTATTCTGCTAATCTAAATAATTTACTTTTTTCAAGATCATTTTCTTCTTTACATTTAGGACAAATCCAGATTTTATCGTTTTTTTTAACAGAATTTATACAGTCATGACAGATGGCAAGGTCACATATACAATAATAAGTTCTATCTATGGAATCTGCACAACTTTTACCACAAGTAAAGCAAATTGGTGGAGTTCTTTCAGGCATTTTTAAACCATTAAAAATCTTTTTTATTTTATTCTATATTATACTTTTAATTCTAAGTAATATATTATTTTAATTATTAAATAAAATGCAATTAAAAACATGGATAAACTAAGATTTCGTATTCAACTTTTATCACTTCTTAGTATATATTTCATATATAGAGCTATAGCTGGGTTGATTTCAAAAGATTTAAATGAATTTACATTCTGGTTGCTAATTACATTTGCCTATATAATTTCTCTCATTATCTTGTATTTTGTATTAAAACGATGGCAAAAAGAAGAAATTACCTAATGAGAAGAGATTAAAAAAGGGAAATCATTATTTTGTAGTTCTCATTTTTTTCAAAAAGTCAGAAAGTATGCCATCTATACCGAGACTTTTGAGAATTGTATCTCTCACATCCATTTGAATTTTCATGTCTGACATTTTTTCCATTGCTTCCTTTAAAGCTTCAGAAAAATTTTTACTCATCTCTTTTATGGTTTCTGAAGTGATTTTTAATGAATCCTTAATTGTTGAATTTGTTTCATGTAATACTTCCGAAACTTTATCCATTGAACTTGAAATTTCTTCACTTACCTTAATAACTCTTTCTGAAAGCTTAGAAATTTCTGAACTAATTGATTTTAATTCACCATTCATTTCAGTAAGTTCATTTTTTAAGTCTTTTATTCCCGCCATTTTTTTCCATTGCTCTCATTGTTAAGCTAAATTAATTTTTACTATTTATTTAAAATTGTGTAATAGTATCGAAAATTAATACTTAAAAATAAAAAAAAAAATTATTTTAAATTATGCGGGATAGGGCCCAACAATACTTATACCAAAAATCCATAGTGCAAATCCCTGAACAAAACAGAAAATCATGATTATAAATGCTATAGGAGGCCACGATAGAACTTTCGAGATTGTTTTAAGAACTCCGATGTAGAATTTAGTTGTAAGGGCAACAATGGCCGTTACTATGATAAATATTATTACAAGTAGCCATTTTGGGTTTATATAACCACCTATTGTTTGAACAACATCATCTGGAACGAGTATGGCAACGACAATTGCTGTAGCTGTCCCCGCTAGAAGACCTATAATACCAGCTAATGGAAGATCACTTATTGGTTTCATAAACATTACGATACCTATTACGATCAAGAAGATACTTGTGAAGTAATTAACTTGATTTTCAGTTTCATCTCGATATTGGAAACTGGGAGGAATGTCCATTATCAAACTAACCACCCCACTCCAAACAACAAAAATCCCAAGAATCAACCCCAGATAAGATAAACCCCTTAGAAATTTTGTAACACTAAATTCTTTTTTTTCTTCCGCTTCTTCTGCTTTTTTTTTTGTAAATGAACCTCTTCGCTTTCTTTCGTAACCAAGCCAGGTAATTGCTATCAAACCGCTTAATACCATCATGATAGCGGCTGATTCTGACACCCACGTAAAAAAACCTTTAATTGCATCCCAATAATCAGTTTCAAAAATCAATAAAATCACTCTTTTAAAATTTCATGGTTTAAATAAATGTTAGATTTTGGTTTTAAAAATTTATTGCACCGGTTAATCTTATTCGAATTTTTTTATAATAAACTAGATTTTTAATATTTTTCATTTATATAATGATAATTTATTTATTTCTGCTTTAGTTTATTTATTTAAAAGTATTTAAATAATTGATGAACATGTCAGATTGGAAGGACAGATTAGATGATGTAAAGAACGACGATATCTATTGTTCTGGTTGAGGTATAATTGATGGAATTATAAATTGTATTAAAAATCTCAAAACTAAATACCATAATAGAAAATTATCAAAAATGAATGCAAAAAATCTCAAGGATTAGGTTGGTAAATGATAGGATCTAATCTCATGAATTCCGCACAGAATTCGAGATATTGAATCAGATTTTATTTCTTCTCATTTTTTATTTGAAATTAGAAATTGATATTTAATTCTTATAAGAAATTAATGTTCTGAAACGAGATTTTATCTAATATAAACAGAATTCTTTTATCCCTTATTTATCTTGAGTTAACTAGAAAATAAAACGTGTAATTAAACATGGAAGAAGAGGAAGATTTTCTGGATATAGAATTTGATGATAATTGTTATAGTACGAGTTGATCAATGATTAATATGTGGTATGAAAGAGCGCGTAGATTGCAAAAATTAAGAGAAAAGAAAGAACGACTAAACATGCAATAAATCTCAAGAAATTAAATCAAAAATGGTAGGGTTTAATTTTAAGTTCCGCAAGAACAAGAGATTGAATATATAAACTCTTATTTCTTTTTATTTAATAAGTTGTGTTGGCGTGTTTATCCCTTCTCCAACTTTCCTATAAATGAATCCTTTATCTTCGACCGTTTTTTTATCGAAAATATTCCTACCATCAATAAGGATAGGTGTTCTAACTTTTTTTCTTAAATCAGTAAGATCAATATTATAGTACTCATCATGATTTGTAGCAAAAATGAGAACGTCAGCTCCAGAAACAGCTTTAGTGAAATCATTTGTTAATTCAGTGGCATTATAATCTCGTGGTTTAACATATGGATCATGCGCAATGTATGAAATGTTGTGAGAATGATACCTATTTTTTAAGAATTTAACAATATTTTCAGTTGGCGTATTACGCGTGTCATCTGTATTTGCCTTGTAAGAAACTCCTAATAAAGTAATTTTGATATTGTCTACTAACTTGCGTGATTCTCTAAATGTATCCTCCATTAACTCTATTATGTGGCGAGGCATGAAATCGTTCAATTCTCTTGCTTTTAACAATATATCAGAGTTAAACTTATGTTCCGTGTACGTACGATGACCATATTCGAGTAAATGAGGATCTTTGGTGAGGCAATGCCCTCCTACGCCGCTACCAGGATAATGCATCATTCGATCATGTCTTTGGTTAATTAATGCTATAATCTCGAATATATTTCTATCAAAATCTTCACATAATAATGCCATTTCATTGGAAAATGCAATATTAACATCTCTATAAGCATTTTCAATACATTTCGTTAATTCTGCTGTTAACGTGTCAGTTACTCTTAAATCCTTCTTCACTACCTTCCCGTATAAGAATCTCGCTTTGTTATTTGCTTCTTCACATCCTCCCCCAATTACTCTTTCCATATCAATTATGTATTCGAGTAATTTTCCTGGCATGAGGCGCTCGAATGAAAATACTAGATAAAAATCCTCTCCTCTCTTTAAACCACTTCCTTTCTCTAATATAGGTTGAATAATATTATCTGTTGTGCCTGGTGCTACTGTGGATTCAATTATAATAGTAACCCCTTTTTTTAAATGTTGAGAAATTTTCTGAGAAACTTCTCTTAATGATTCGTATCGAGGAATTTTAGAATCTAAGTCAACTGGGGTCTGTACGTCAACAAGAATGTAATCTGCGTCATCTACATCATTATATTTGTCGGTAACTTTAAATTTTCCACTGTTCACGACTCTAGCTATTAATTCATCTAAGCCTGGTTCTTCACCTTCGAAAGGGTTCTTTCCGTTATTGAGCCAATCTATCTTCCACCCTGACCTTTTTGACCTTCGTTGAATTCCAGTTACAAAAAAATTATCTACATCTGCAAGTAATGCTGCCATTGGTATACCAACATACCCCATTCCTATTACTACTATGTTATTTCTACTCATTTTTGACACAAGGATATTACTATTACTCTATTAAATTATTTTAACTCTTAACTAATTTTCTTTTAATTTGTAATAATTTATAATTCAAAAAATTTAGGAAAAGAAAAAGAAATTGAAAATATAATTATTATTATTCCTACCTTTTATATCGAGGATTTGCGAGCTTAAATATTATCGCAATTATTCGTTTTTATTGATTTTAATTGATAATTTAAACCCACGCCATTATCGATGAACAACCAAGACCTTCTCTTTTTTCTATTCTTCCTAGAATCCTAAACGTTGCACCTTCATATCCACATTCAGGACATTTATTTTTTGATACTAATTCCACTAAATCATCGACGAGTACTGCGTGAGTCACTGCAGCAGAAGTGCCAAATGGTGTAATGACTTCAAAAAATCCTCGATCTCCCTCATTTTTTAAGGGTTCTAAAGTATCAACATCTCTTATTAAAATCCTTGCATATGGTGGACAATGCATTATAAAATCTTCATGCTTTTTTGACCAATGACTTCCAAATATTATCGGAGATTCGGTAAATCCATAGATATCTACAATCTGACTTGCTTCAGTACCAAATTGATTCACTATACTATCAACAAATTGTGATTTATCAATAGGATCATATTTCATTTGAGCTTTATGACCATCCCAACCGCCTCCACCAATCACAACGTCAAACTGAGTTCCTAAGTTATAAGTGATATTTTTTTGTTTCATTATCCCAATAAAATTGTTAATCAACTGACAACTTCCTCCTATTCCAATATATATTCTTTTGTTTTCTGGCTTTTGTAGATTCTTATCAATGGTTTTTAAAAGAGTACTAAATTTGATAATAAATCCACCTGCCAGACTTCTCGTTTTTATTATTGCTTTTAATGCTTTCGGCAATGAAAAACTTATTAGGTATTTTACAGTTGCCATGGTTTTTGTTACTTTATAATAATTACCAGAATAACTTTTAGCAGGTCTGACTTTAGTATATCTCATTATAATTCTATCTAACAGTTTATCACTTGGAGAAAAACAATAGAGATGTGCTTTATCCCAATTACGAGGAATAAAGTCTAAGAAACATTTTTTAGCCATCTGGAATAAGAATTCAATATCATTATTATCAACACCAACAAGGGATGCATTACCAGAAGTAGCAGATGATACGTTCCAATACTTAAAATTAGGTGAATCTACAGGTATTTTCAATAATTTTTCATGTATATTTTCTTTTTCTTTAAAAGAAGCTGTTGTAATAAATGGAATTTTTTCTAAATCCTCAATATCATTAAGAGTATCTATTTGAAACTCCTGTTTATTTACAAGATCCTTATATAGAGAATTTGATTCTATAGTTTCTGATACGGTTTTTCGCATTAAGTCAATGAATTCTTTATCTTCATATTCCTTACTAAGAGTCTGAGCAACTTCATCTTGTATTGGTTCTAACATTTACTTTACACTCTCATCTAAAATAGATTTAATTAATAGGTTATAGTTGAATTCATTTCAATATTTAACAATATGAGAGGTGTTAATTTCATATAAATATTTTGGTTTTTTTTAAGAATCTTAATTGAATGATGAAAATATGAAGTTCCAAATTAGGCAGAATTATCAGATTTTCTATGCATGTCCAAGACAGCTAAATAAGTTTATTCACAAATTTTTCCTAGTGGATAATAGATTTAAATATCAAATTGAAGACGAAAACAATTATATATAATTTCTAA
>CAYZTE010000095.1:0-5281 GCA_964481225.1 uncultured archaeon
ATTGATATTGGTAAGCCGGGTAAGATCTTATTTCGCTTTAATCCTAAAATCGTGATGCCTGTTCCAACTATTATAGCAATTGCAGTTAAGGCCATAACTATTAGGTTAGTCGTCTGTACAAGGGCACTTGAAGTAAGCATGCTGTAAAAAGCTAAGTCACCAATTCCAATCTCCAATTTAGAAGTATCATAGGAATATTCTCCACTTTCAATTTTCTTTTTAATTTCTTCTTCTGATTCATTCTCTTCATTGTCCGGTTTTGAAGCAATATCAATTAATTGCTTAATGGGGCCACGTTTATATAAAACAGCAAAAATATCCCAACAGGAAATTCCAATTAAAATAGCTAAAGTTGTCCATAGCGGCATTAAAACGCCCATTGAAGCCCCTATTAACAATCCAATGTACATAACTATAAAATTTTTTGTATTAACTGATTTTGAAGTAAAATACTTGTAGATCATGTAAATTGTAAACACTGCAGTGAAAAAAATTAATTCATAATCAAACACGTAGAAAATACGTGGATCATCATAGAATATCAAGTATAGCATAATTTCTCCAAAAAACCAAGTTTGGAAAAATCCAACCAAACCAAAAGTGATTCCAAAGATGTACATTAAAACATTAATCCCTTTTTTCTTAATCACGAAAATTATTATAAAAGCAGAAAATGCTGCTAGTACTGTATAAATTAACCCATTTAATAATCCTCCAACAGCTCCATATTCCTCTTCCGAAAAATATCCACCATCGATTTGAACTCCAGCTTCTATATATGTTAAATAAGCTAAGATTCCTGAAATAATTACTACAATAATTATAGGAAAAGGATAAAGCTTTCTTTTAGTTCGATATGTTGGAAAAAAGTGAGGAATAAACTCTTTTTTGATGACTTTTTCACTTGGTTTTGCTTCATCCAAAATTTCTTCAGCTTTTTCGATTTTTACTTCTATTTCTTCTGAATTATGAGGAGCTTCTGTCATGATCTTGAGTTATAATTTAAACAAAAATGATTTAATTTATTTTATAATATCATTAATAGTTTAAATACCTATTAATAATGAATTCTGACAATTCATCCTTATTTTTTTTAAGTAAAAAGATTATTTTAGATACACTCTTTTAAATTATTAGAAGAATACTCAATTTGAAGACTAAATAATGGTAAGATTTCAAAAATACGAACAAAAAATTCGAAAATATAAAGATAAATTAAAAAAATTGATTACGCGTATTGGAATTCCTTATCCCGAAGAATTTGAATTAGTTGATGTGTTTCCAAAAAAGCTACTATTACCTTGTCACTTAGGAATTCTATTCAGCGGTGATTTTGATTCCAACCTTTTTGAGAAAGTTAAATCTCATTTAAATAATATGTTCGATTCTTTCTTTTTTGATATCACAAATTTGGGGGAATACAAATTTTCTAGAAAGACGTTTTCTAAAGGAACAAAAAAGGCAAAAGATAAGACGCGAAAAATCAAAGATAAAATAATAATTCATCCAACTAATAAATTCTATCAAGTGCTAATTGATAAAAAGATAAATGAAAACCTTGGAATGATACTTGCACTTACTAATCTCCCAATATATTCAAGCAAAGACGATAATATCTTGTTTTTGTTTGGAGAAACTCACTTAAACCATAAATGTTGCGTGGTTTCTTCACTCCGGCTAAAAGAAGAATTTTATAAAAGGCAAAAAGATCAAACATTATTTGAACAGAGAATTATAAAAGAAGTTGCCCATGAAATTGGTCATTTATTATTAGGATATGAGCATTGCAACAATAACTCTTGCGTGATGCGTTTTTCAGAAAATGTGGAAGAAATTGATCAAAAGTCCAATGATTTATGTAATAAGTGTAAAACTAAATTAAATGAACTTCGTGAAGAATTTAACTTTTAAATATTTGTTCAAAATAAGAATTAAAAGCTAACGGTTGGTAATTCATGAATAAATTCCTTAACCAATTCTACCCTATCCTTTCTATCTTTTCTATAATAGCGCAATGGATAAAGTTCATCGATCAAAAATTTATATAGTTTAACCCATATTTTTGCTATATTACTCATTCTATAGTTTTCTGCTATCTTTTTCGCATTTTTTCCCATTTCTGCTCGAAGATCGTCATTTTTAAATAATTTTACAACCCGTTCTTTAAACTCATCTAGCGTATTTGCAAGATAACCCGTCTGTCCGTGTCGAATAACATCTGATATCCCACAACTATTAGATCCTACGGTTGGAGTGCCCTGAGCCATCGATTCAATCAATACGAGTCCCTCTGCTTCAATCCAAGACCATAAACAAGAAAGATCAGCAGCATTATATAATTTCAACAAATCTTGGAAGGGAACTCGACCTGCATAAGAAACTAAATCTTTATAATGTTTCTTCTTGATTAATTTTTTAACATGATGAGTCGAAGGTCCATCACTTCCAACAAGTAGTAAGTGTGAATCAGGTACTTCTTTATGTATCTTTCTAAATGCTTTTATGACACTTAGTTGATGCTTTTCAGGAGACAATCTTGAAGCATATAATAAGACTTTTTTATTCCCTAAATTATATTTATCCTTTATACCATTTTCTTTTACATCAGTGAAATATAAATCTGATATGCCATTAGAAAGACAAATAATAGGTTCCTTGAATCTTTGGCTTCTAAGTAATTCCTTTTTGGATATTGTAGGAACAGAAACAAGGTCGTATTTATCTAACATGTGTCGCTCATATCTCCAAATCCAATCCATTCGGGATAACAATTTCCCCACAATAGGGATATACTGGGTTGTATAATAAGAGATAGGAGAATTATGTGTTCCTGCCATTGGAATTCCAATATACTTGGCCCAATTAAGTCCAAGTGTGCCATATGAAGCATGAGTGTGAATATGTGCAATATCTAAATAATCATTTTGGCAGAAAAATAATCTATGAACAGGAAAACTCAAGATAAAGCCTGTTTTCGAAGAAAGTGTAGCTCCATAGAAATTATGATAAAATACACCTGGTATTTTGGGAGCAGTTTCTAGTCCAGGAGCATAAACGTGTACATTATGTCCAGTATACTTTGGGATTGCTTCGGCGAGATTGTGAACGCTTATAGCTGTCCCATTAATTTGGTTGAACATACCGGTGAAAAATCCAATGTCAAGCTTTTGTTTTGCCAAGGCAGATGTCCTTAAAAATTTAGTTAAGTATTTATTAATTTACCTAGAGATTTATTTGATTAATTAAACAACAAGAATCAACTATTCCTTTTAAAGAATTTCTTTTAATAAAAAAAATCTGAATTTTTATTAAGAATACTAAATCTTAAAATAAAGAAATATCACGACATCACTCGTTCCAATTAATTAAACAAATAAGATTTGATATTAAACAAATTTAATTAAAAAATAATGGTTGACCTCTCGAATTTTACGATTTTTTTTTTTCAATTAGTAGAAATGAAGAAGAGCATAAAAAACAAAAATTTAAGACTAAATAAAGCCACATTTTATTAATTGTGACTATAAATATGAACTGGAGCAGTTAATAGATTTTGTAAAATAAAAGATGCTGACCAAGGAGCGAGAGTATTAGGTTATGCATAAAAGACGATTTACGGTAAAAACATAGGTATTTGGCAAGAGATTTTAAATCCAAATGATAAATTTACACATTCAAATTAGATGTTTTAACTTTTTTTCAAAAGGAAGTAATAAAATTTTTTTGATTTACTTAATAAATTGAAATTATGGATCTAGCAGAAGAAAAAAAAATAATAGAAGACTTACTAAAAAAAAGGAGATTATCATATTCAATTGAGATTTTAGATGTTCAAGGAGATAAGTATACAGTACGTAATAATTTTGGTTCTACTATTGTATACGTTAAGAAAGGGGATGATTTCTTCTTGGAAGAATAAATGGAGTAAGAACCGTTTTAAATTTTAAGTTTTCAATTGGTTTCCGTTTTAATTTAGAAAAAATTACTAGATTTTAAGGGTGTTTTATTTTTTTATTAAATAAACAAAAAGAATAATAATATATATTAGATAAAAATTTAAGATAAAAATTTTATAAGTAAACTAACTATCAAATAAAATTTTATAAAACTTCTAGCTGATTAAAAATTCGACGCAGGAGAGTAGGATCGGAAAGTACGGAAAGTAAATTCATAGAAAAGTTTCGAGCGGTTCTCGATGATCATACATCGCTTTCAATCTACAATAAGAAAAAGAGATCATTTTGCATAATTCGAAAAGATTTGGCGAAATCATATGAGATTGAGGTAGACGCTTCAGAAGCTCCAATTTTAAATAAAATGTTGAGTGATCCGGAGCCATATGAGAGTTCTATGGCGGATCTAAAGATTCTTGAAGAGGAAGTCTTCCCAATAAACGAAGCTTTTCAGAAAGTTTTTGGAACAGAAAAAGAGCTTAAATTGAATTCAATTAAATTGGCTGTTGGCAGTAATTATAATGATTATGTCACGATCGGTATTAATGATTTAATGAAATTTGATGTCAAACCAACACTAACTGGATTAATAGATTTCTTCAGGGAAAATAAAGAAAGCATTTTAGGATTCTTGGATTGTGAATACATTAGTGAAGAGGGAAACGTAATATACCTGAGTTGCGGGAAGAAGAATGTCTCTGAAAACATCTATTCAATAAAAGTAATGATTCTTGCGTCGATGCAACAGAGAGGGTTTTTCCTCCAGCAAGAACATAAATATTATGGGCTGCAACTATATGTGGTTATAGAAGCTAGAAAGCCAAATGATATTAAATTACTAGAATTACTAAAGGAACTCGAAATAGATTGGGAAGTGATATTTTTCAGAAGGAAACTAGCTATTAATGATTGGATGGAAATTGAATGCGAGAGAAATTCTGAAAATCTTAAGAGTTTTCTACGTGCAAAATTTGAAACATTAAATTATTTTGATGTGAATAACATAATTAGGGTTGTCGTGAAGAATCAATTACCCTTCAGAGTTGCTGATAAAATGGCATCTTTATTGTATAAGATGAAGAATGAAAGGACAATTCGATTTCAAGATAGCAGATTACATAAAAGTTCATATCAAGAAGACCAAATCCAACAAGACGAATATTCAATAACTCTCAAAAAAGCTGAAGTTGCTGCGGCTACAAAACTTGCGTGTGCTTATTTAGGTATTCATAAAGAAATAAAATTTGATCGAGATATTTCTATTGATGAAATTTTAAAGTATCAAGAAGAATTGACCAACATATAATTTTTTTCTTTAGGAAAAAAAT
>CAYZTE010000096.1:0-5229 GCA_964481225.1 uncultured archaeon
GTATTTCTTTTATTATCATCTTTTAATAAACTTACAATTTCTTTAGCTAAATGATGAGGATTTCTTGGAGCAACAAATATTGCATTATCTTGTAAAACTTCTTTATATGCAATCATTGATGAACAAATTACAGGAGTCCCGCATGCAATTGCTTCAATTGGCGTTAAACCAAAGCCTTCAGAGGCATATGAATAGGTGACAAAAACATCGCCCATTGAATAATATATAGGAATTTCATCATCAGACACAAAACCAACGAAATGAATATCTTGATATTTGCGTTTCCATTCTTGATAAGTTTTTTCCATAAAAAAATCTGGTTTACCACCCATAACTAAATTAAGGGTAGGGATGGTTTTTTTTGCTATTTTATATGCCTTTATGATATCATCTACTCCCTTGTAAGACGCTATTCGCCCAATGTACAGAAGAACAGGACCTTTGATTCCAAGTTTTTCTTTTAATTTTTGAGCTTCATTAGGGAGTGGTTTATATTTGTCTTCAATAGCTGAATATAAATTGAAAATCGTATTAATATCTACTTTAGGAATGTAATGTTTTATCTCTCTTTTTATGAAATTAGAACAAGTGGTAATGAATGATGATCTTTGCACGGCAAACTTTATTAAAAATTTCTCTATTGGAATTTTAGTAAACCTTGTCTCAAATGGACCTAAATCGTGGATTGTGGAAATAAAGCTCTTTTTATTGGATAAAATAATTGGTAGAGCTCCTTTAGGGCTATTTCCATGTAAGATATCAAAATCGTGGCTCCTAAGGTACTTTATTGTATTCATATTAAATTGCGGAAACCAAAAAAAACGCTTTCTAATTATTTTCAATTGAAAAATATTTGGATCTTGAAGTTCAATGTTCCACTTAGCAGTAATTACCTTAACATTGTGACCTTGGCTTTTTAAATAATTATAAATTCCTGTAAAAAATTTTGCAGCTCCATCTTGAGTATCGGGAGCAAAAGTTAAGGACACAAGACAAATATTTAGTTTTTCCATTATCAAATTAAAAATTTAGCCTATTGCAAATTCATTATCAACCTAAGTTAGTTGTTCAAATCCATCGCCTGTTACAATAATCGTCTCCTCCGATTGAGCCACAAATTCTCCTTTTTTCTCCGCAAGCACATAATGAGCCTGTAATTTACCTTGTTGCACTAATTCTTGGAGTCCAAACGCTACGCCTAATCTAAATTCATTTGCTAACCATCTTTCTGCAAAAGGCAAAGTTTTATAATTTTTATTAATGAAACCCAAAATTTGTTTCGAAGTTTTTCGGCGTAAAGGAACTCTCCCAGAATATGGATTTATTTCATAGATATATGAACTTCTAGTGTTATGAACTGAGCCTTCACCAGTACTTGCGAATATTTCGATAGAAAAAATCTCTCCTTCTTCCATAATATCTCCACCTTGGGTACCTAATTCAGGTAATTGTTTTTCTCCGTGTACAGTCCATCTTTCAATTTGATGCCCCCCGAGTTCTTTAATAGGATTATATTTAAAACCCTTAACAATACCTTCAATTTTTTTTCCTATTTCTCTTGTATTGATCTGTGGTTTTACCATCATTTTTGCTGCATCAAGAGCAACTTCTGTTGCTTGTATTATATTTTCAAGGGATTCATCTTCATTAAAACTAATACTAAAAGCAGTATCTACAATATATCCCTCTACATGAACTCCTAAATCGATTTTGACAACATCTCCTTCATTAATTGTTAAACCATCGTCTTTTATCGGAGATGTATAATGCGCAGCAATATTATTTATGCTTAAATTAACAGGAAACGCGCATAATCCATCAAGTTCTTTGATTTTTGACTCCGTTATATTAATTAAATCAATTGCCTTTGCTCCAACTTTTATTTTGGGTTTTATAAATTTTTTTACTGCTTGAGCGATTTTTCCAGCTTTTTTAAGAGATTCAATTTTAATTCTTTCTTCCTCTTCTTTTTCTAATTCTTCCTTGCTTTTTTCTTCATGAGTTTTGCTTTCTAAATTTTGATTCTCGGTCATTAAAATTACTAATATGAATTTTGATAAAAACATTTTTTAAATAAGTATTAACTTTAATAATAAAGTGAATATTAAAATTGATCAAAAATAAAAATAGTATTATAATATTATTATCTTATTAGATTTATAAGCCACCATTTGTTCAAGTTGATTAATTTTTGAGCGAAAATATTGCTGAACTCACTGACTTGTTGAGACAACTCGAAGCCGTCAATCCAGATATTCAGGGTTCAGCTATCGTGAGCGTCCAAGGGCTTCCAATATGCTCTGCGCTTGCGAGAGATATAAATGACGGAATCGTTTCAGCCATGTCAGCAGCAATTCTAAGTGTTTCAGAACGGGCGGTAGAAGAGCTTGCTCGCGGAGATTTAAAGCGAATCCTGATAGAAGGCGTGGATGGCACCATTATCTTGTCTAAAGCTGGTGAAAATGCAATTTTAACTACTCTAACGAAAAGTGACGCTTCGCTGGGTATGGTATTTCTAAATATTCAGAGCGTTTCTAAGAAAATCGCTGAATTATTGGATTAATTCAATGGGGTTGGCTAAAATATAATAGAAAAAGGTAAATTTTTTATTAATTCTTTTATCTTGCTAATTACAGCATGCCTTCAGATCAATTTCTAGAGCGGTTTAAAGTAAGAATATCAGAAATAAATGATAGAGAATTGATTGAAAAGCATTTTTATGAGGATTTATCTACATGTCTGAAATATGGGCATTTTGAAAGTTTTAGAAAGTTATTCAATTCTTCTATTGATTTTAATATTTTTGTTGATGTAGAAAAAATTCCTAACCGGTTTGATATTATTTCAACATTACTTTTAAGTTGTACTGATAAAGTATCAAATGGATATCAAACGTCAGCATTAGGAGAAATAATAGCCATTTTGAGATTTTGTAATGAATTCAACTTATTAGAGAGAAAACTTAAAGAAACAGAAGAGGAAGCTCTTAAAGATGTCAAAAAAGATAAACTATTCCTGGCAAATTTAAAGGATTTATTTGGTAAGATATCCAATTCTTTCATTTTTTATGTTTATGATGCAATGCCCAGAGATCTTTATGAGTATTTCATAAATAATCCAATTTCATACTTTCCAGATCGAGATGGATTAATGTATTATATCAAGAACATTTTTTTTGATCAATATACCATTTATGGTCTTAGTGTTAGATATTTAAGCTCTATTGAGCAATTCCTAAATACTTTTGAAAAAAATTCTTTGTTTTATAAGCAACAGAAAGATAATCATAAGGTAAATTCATCGATTAAAGATAAAGAATTTATGGAGTTTGATATAGTATATAAATACAGGACATACTATTATGATACTGATGAAGAACACGAATATCGTGAAATTAAAAAGCACTTAGTGTCTCCTGAAAACATTTTGAAAAATTTAGATAACATTTTAGCTAAAGAAAATTATAATTTTTATAATTTATCGATGGTCGTTCTTGGAGGTCTAGGCCCACAGGGATTAGGCTTTACATATTCTACCCCTAAAGGAGAAGTAATTGAGATATGCTCAGATCAAAAAGAATCTGAAGCAATTATCATAAAATTTAAACAATATTTAAAGAGAAAATTTTTACGTGAATTAGAAAAAAAATTGGCAAGTATAGGCATTAAAGTTGAGATTAGGGTGAAAATAAACAATTATTTGACAGAAATTTTTAATCCAAAAGAATTAATTAGTTATAATGATAGAGTTTCGACTTTAAGGAAAATTAAAAGTTATCTAAATGATGAATTTCAACAGAAGTATACAACTGAACTAAATGAAATTATAAGCAAGATTTCTGAGGTTTTTTATATAATCCATAGAAAGAGAATAAAAATATGGTATAAATTATTTTTTAAGAGAAAATTTTTTAGAAAATTAGAAAAAGAAATGACAAATTTAAGTATTAAATTTGACATTAGGAAGAGAGTTAACGAGCTCTTAACAGAGATTCTTAATCCAAAAGATTTTTTTAATAATTATGATAATAATTCGATTTTAAAGGAGATAAGAAATTTCCTCTCTTATGAATTTCAACAGAGGCTTCAATCTGAGCTAAACGAAATTAATCGCAAGATCTCTAAAGCATTTTTGATAATACTTAGAGAAATTAAACTTAAGGATCAATTCAAGACACGCATGGATTTAGTTACAAAAGATAAAATTAAATCTGAAGATATTGCAAAATTAACAAGCTTGAAGGGTAAATCTCATTATGATGTATTGCGTGAACGCTTTTTCTTTCAATATATAGTAGATTGGTTTTATGATCTATACAATAATGAAAAATTAAAGCCTGAAAACAAAAATAAGTAATATTTTAATATACAAAGAAAAAATTAATAATTTTTATTTTCTTATTTCTTGAATTTGATCAAAGATATTATCGAGGCGCTCCCGTATTGAGCCATATAAACCTTCTTCTTCAGAAACAACTGAATTTATGGCTGTTTTTAAGCCGTAATGACTTTCGGAAATTAAAACTCTGATTGGCAAGGTAAGAATATCGTTTATTATCATTAAGAACTCTTGAATAATATTGATGATTTGTGGTACTTTCTCACGAGTTTTGTCAACAGTGGAAGCTTCCGAAGAAATTAACCCATTCTCGCGCTCCTTCTTTAATTCTTCCCAGACATTTTCTTTTAATTCAGAAAAATCAATCCCTAGGTTTTCAAGAGCCATTTGAGCTCCTTCAAAAAGATAATTTATTGTATCTCTACTTGTAAATTGTTTAACGTTTTCAACCATTTCTGGTGGTGCTAATCCATCTAAGAAACTTACTAATAATTCGTTGTAATCTCGGATTACATCTAAAGGAATAAATAACAATGTCATCTCTTTAAGCTGTTTAAAGAGATACCCTAGAACTTTTGCGAACCATTCATTCGTAAGAGATTCTTCTAATAAACCAACATATTCGTTTAAAAGATGAGTCCCTAAGTACTAATAATGCGAATCATCAGTCTTATTCTTTAGGCAAATATCTGCAAATTCGTTATTCTGTTTTAACGAGAAAGCTTCCATACAGAGACCTGTATGTCTTGCTTGTCAGCTTTAAGATTTCCGTGCTTTTTAAACCAAGAAACTTTCATAAAAAAGAGAATGGGTACACCCATACCACTATTCCCTTAACACTCATCAGTTTCACATCTGGTAAAAATAGCAATTTTTTTTTGTTATAAAATT
>CAYZTE010000097.1:0-1056 GCA_964481225.1 uncultured archaeon
AATATGATTTTTTTATAAACAAACTTTTTATATATCAATTCAGTTAGATTTTTAACTTGAACATGCTTAGAGTTTTTTATTAGAATTTGAATCAGAAATAATGGTGTTCTACTAAATTCCTCAATGGAGAGTAAATAAGTGGATTCAATACGGAAAGAATTTGATTCTAAATAATTTTACTAATAAGAAGGTTCCTTATTCCGCCCAAATTGAATTAACACTTCGATGCAATGGAAAATGCCCTTTTTGTTCTATTCACTCTTTACCGGATTCGATTTTAGGAGAAGATATGAGTACGGAACAAATAAAACATTTAATTGATCAAATCGCTGATTTAGGTGTTATTTCATTATCATTTACGGGTGGTGAGCCTACTTTAAGAAAAGACCTTCCGGAACTTTTATATCATACAGGGATAGTACACGATTTTATGAATGGTATCGCTACTAATGGATATTTGTTACCAAAATTGTTTAAAGAGCATAAATTAAAAGGTTTGGATTATATTTTAGTTTCTCTTGATTATCCTAACGCTAATCTACATGATAAAATGCGAGGAATTAAAGTTTTCCATAAAGTATTAGAATCTATTAAGCTAGCGAATAAAAATGACATAAAACCAATAATAAGTACAGTGGTCATGAAAGACAATTTACAATATTTAAAAGATATGTGCGAACTTGCAGAAAATCTAGAATGTTCAATTGAATTATATCCATGTGAAGATATCATAAGGGATTTTCCAAATAAAAGTTATCAAATTGAGGAAATACATGATTTGATCCCTGATATTTCTATTTGGGCGAACTTAATGCGAACATTAAGAACCATATACAATAACATTTTAACAGATCCTATCAGTATTGAAGTAGTTGAAAAAGGTGGGTTTGGTGGGTATCCATCTTATCATCAAAAAATATTACGATGTCATGTTGCTGAGGCTTATTTATTCATAAGCCATGATGGAATTATTAACTATCCATGTAAGATTCATCCAAAAAAGAGTTTTAATGCAATGAAATACCCAGTAGCAAAAATTTATAATTCTCAAGAAGT
>CAYZTE010000097.1:1156-5184 GCA_964481225.1 uncultured archaeon
AACATAGTGATTAAACTTTGTCGAACTTGGTAATAATACTTCAAATAATGTTCATAACCATTGGTATGATATTTTTAGGTTTTGTCCTTAGTAAAATATTGGGAATAAATAAGGAAGCTTTGAAAGAATTCAGGGATAAAGCTTTAAACCTTCAAGAACGATTGAGAAACGCACAACTATTAGGAGATGTTCAATTGATGGTACAGATACAACAAGAGACAATGCAATTTACAAGACAAGTCATGATTAAAAATTTCATTCCAATGTGTTTACGTTGTTTGATTTTTATTGGAATTTGGGTTGTACTCGGAGTTATTTATAGTGCTTATGATAGCGGTTTATTACCATTCCCACTTTTAATATTTGGGAGTGGTTGGGTAGCAATTTATTTCATATTTTATATTTGTTTTTCACTCATACTATTTGGAATAAAAAAGCTTTATAAAAAAATAACAGGTAAGGAAACCAAGACACAGCGTAATTTGAGAGATATTATGGGAATAATTTCGCCAACTCAACAAGGCTCAGGATCTCCATTCCAACTGTCAGGTACGATTCCCTCCGACGCACAATATCAATTTACGATACAGCGTAAATCTACATTTGAAGCAGAAGAAGATCAATCCACAGAGAAGGCAGAATCCTGGAAAGAGCGCATTGAAAAATAATATATGCTCAAATAAAAAGCTTTATGCAATTTTTGTTTTGAAATTATTTGATTTAATTATGAGACGAAATATAATTTTAAACATAATTTTTCTCGCTTTGTTTATTATATGTCTATTTTTATCATTCATGATAGATTTCTTCTTTTTCATACCAATAATTTGTTTTCTTCCCTTTACTTTGAAAACAAAAAGATTTAGTGAAATTACTTTTAGTGATATCAAAAATGAAGATTCTAATTATAGGGAATTAAAGGTAAGATATTGTTCAAGCTGCGGTGGTAAGATAACAGAACCAATCGCCATATTTTGTTATCACTGTGGAGAGAAATTAAATAATATTTAAAAGGCCTTAAAAAAATGGCAGAAAAAGATGATATTAAAAAACAAATGATGCTTTATTTTGGATTTGCTATTTTAATGATTTGTTTAAATTATTTAATCCAAAAACTAAATCAAATAGTCATAGCTCCCTCTATATGCCAAAATTTTGGAGATGTAGGATTTATCAATACTGTTTATTGTTCAATTGAGCCATATGATATGCCAGAACTAGTCGGTTCCATTGTGGCAGTGGGTATTACATACATCATCAAGTTTTTTTTAGATAAATTTATAGTGTTCAAGCGAAAAAGCAAGGAATTCAAGGAAACTTCGATAGAATTCATGAAATATCTCGGATTTGCCATTTTAACTACTATTGAAAATATTGGAATTCAATTTATATTAACAAACTTCTTGAATTCTCCATTAGAAATAAGCTTTATAATAGCACTATCTATAGGGTATATAACTAAATTCTTCTTAGATAGAAAATATGTATTTTTTAAAAATGAAACATTAAAGGATAATAAAATTTAATAGATCGAAAGGTGATTTAGATATTATGTCAGATGAAAACGATGATAATAATGGAGATGAAAAAATTTCAAATGCCCTCTCAACCCTAGGTTGGGTCGAAGAAGAGGAGGAGAGGGAAGAGACTTTAGAAGCTGAGGAAAATATCAAAGAACAACTTAATTTTTTTAAGGAAGAAAACAAAAAATTAATTGGAGAAATCAATGAAAAAAATGAACTTATCCATAATTTGGAAAAAGAAGTGCGAGAAATATCAAAAACAGCTGAAGATAAAACAGTACAGAACCAAGCAATTCAAAAACTTTATGAGACTATTGAGAGTAAAAATGATGAAATTGAAAGTTTAAAAGCGCTTAATGATGAGCAATCTGAGAAATCTGAAAAAATAATAAATGATCAAGTTCAAAAAATTAAAGAATTAGCCGCGCAACTTGAAAAATTTCAATTAGATCAAACTGAAAATCAAGATCTGATTGGAAAATTACATGAAAAAGATAAACAAATTAAAGAATTAGAGGAACAACTTCAATATCTTGAAGATGATACGATACAAAAATCTAAATTCAAAAAACTTGAACTACTTCTAGAAAAAAAGGATGAGGTCATAACTGAAAAAGAAAAAGCCATTTTTAACATGGAAAACTCCTTAAAAACAGCCAATCAGAAAATTCACGAACTCCAACAACAAATGGAAACATTCAATTTAGTAAAAAAGGATCTTGAGAAAAAAGCTGAACGTAATAAGGCTTTAGTTGTTGAAATCGAAGAGCTAAAACAAAAGAATGTTACGAATTTAGAGTTAATAAACCGTATTGAAGAAAAGTTAGAAGAAGCTCATGTAAAATCCGGAAACCTCACCGGGAAATTCGAATTAGAATTAGCAAATCTGCGAAGCTTGTTAGATGGAAAAGATGAAGAAATTAAAACCTTAAAAGAAGAATCTATTAAGTTTAAAAAAGAATTAGAAGAATATCAACAAGTAGATGAAAAACTTTTAAGTGATATTCAAAATATTAAAGATGAAAAGTTGAAAATAGAATCTGAACTTGATGAAAAAAATAAAGAAATAATTGAATTAAAGAAAAAAATTAAACTAATGCGTAGAGATATGCAAAAATCATAATAAATGATATTGAATAGCTTATTCTTAACTTTATAAAAAAAGATAAAAAATAAATTTAAAAAATTAAATCATTATTTTTTCAAGCGATTTGATGCCCGATCCTTTACTTTTCTCTCCAGATTGTACCACATTGACCGCAACTATATTTCTTTCCGTAAACTCTTGGGTAATCAAGTATTATATTGGATTTGTCTACACTCTCATGAATCATTAAAGGATTATCGGTATCACATTCTGGACATTTCCTTCTGCCTTCTATTTTTTCGACTGTTAAAATTGATGCGTCAGTCCTTCCAGGTATACCTGGTGCTGCAGCAGAAGCCCTAACTTCTGATATGTCAGCTTTTACTTCTTCTGGAGTAACCTCTTTAACTTCCGGTTTAAATTCTGGTTGGATTGCCTTCGCTATTCTATCATCTTCATCTTCGCCTTCTAAGACGGATTCTGCTTTTAATTGCACGGCATCGGATTCCTTATAATCTTCTCCTCTCTCCAACGACACCATGAACTCTTCATCATCGCCTTCTTCAAAAATACTTTCATTTTGTAAACCCGCTCTGTCAGCATCAATAGCACGTGCCCATTGACCTGCCTTAACCTTTTCTTTCACAGAACAAGTTTTTCCTTGCCAAATATAAACCTTATTTCCTAAATCAGCAATGAAGCAATCTTCTGATTCTAAAGAACTCTTTGAGAATGGAACTTGTATCATCTTCATGGCATTAATATCTTCAAACTCCTCTGCGGAAATTCTGTATAAAATGTTTTTCCACTCTGAAAATCCTGCCCAATCACCTGTAGTCACATCCTTAAGTAAAGTTTTTGCATAATTTTTCTCAACAATTTTCATTGCTCCCATTGAACCAATCGTATTTAAGAAGTCTTTCGGCTCCTGTCCTTGATCTACTGTAATAATTTTAGCAGCGCCCCCTCGTTTTTGGTCCAAAGTCCTGGCTTGAGCAGCACCAGCTGTTTTTTCATCAACAGAGCATTTATTTCCAATCCAAACATATATTGTATTCTCAGCGTCTAAGAGGTAAACGTCTCCGCTAGAAAAGATTGATTTATTGATTTCTTTCAAATCTCCTTTGTCAATTAGGTAAAGTTTCATACTTAATTTTCACTTTTGTAATTTTTTAAAATTTTTTTTTCTAAATAACAATATAAATTAGGCTTATAAAAATTTTGATAATTTTGTTATATATAATTATCGTTTGAGATAATGGAAAAGTAAACTTAAAAATCATTTAGAGCTAAATTAATCCTTTTTATCAATTCTGGTATTCTTCTAAGATCTATGGAGCAATAAGCAATTCGAATTCCATTTATATTGTCATCTAATCTTTCGATTGGGATTATACCTACTTTATATTTTTTTAATA
>CAYZTE010000098.1:0-5127 GCA_964481225.1 uncultured archaeon
TCGAGTTTTTAAAAATTTTGCATAATCCCCTTTAGGTCTGACTTTTTCTTCAATAGTAGCAATTGTGTTTTTTAGCCATATCATAAAAATGTATTTTTCCGTATCTTCAATCGTTTTAAAAGATTTATAATCTCTTTTTATTCTATCAGGAGCATCTATGAATCTTTTGTTTCCGACTTCTAAAAATGTATTATAGAATAAAACTCCATCATAAAAAAAACTTTTTACTTCTTGATTTTTTTCCAACTCGTAGGCTAATTTATAGCCAGTAGCACCATCAGCAATCATTGTTAATAAATGTTTTAAAAACTCTAAATGCTCGATTAAAATTTCTTTTTCACGTGTTTTGGGCTTAATACTTCTTAAGTTTTCTAAGATATCGTTATGTGGTGGCATGTTTATTGGCATTATTTCATATTATCTATACAATTTAAATTTTCCATATAATTTCTTTTCTTGAGTTCTATTCTTCAATATTTTTAAAAATGTACGTTATCTAAACTCTTCTGATTGATCTTGGCTAAAATTATCAGATAGATTTTATTTTTAAATTTAAAGTATGGAAAGTATTTCTAAAGTAAATAGGTGAATCAAACATAAATATTTTTATGATTAAATTTAACTTCAATCTAAAATGCTTGAGAGCGGCAAGAAAAAGTTTTTCCAGAGGAATTTAAGTTTTAGAAGCTTTTGTTTTAAAGGAAATTTGAAATTTATCATTTAACTTGCTCAGGCGGTTTAGCAGCACCATTATCTTTAAAGAGACTATAAATGCCTTTGATCTCATTAAGATCAACAGTCATTATCGTGTGATTCACGTGTCTCTTTTCAAATTTCTTTATATCAAGTTGATTTATTGGATTATCTGGATGGATAACAATGTACTCTTTACATTTTATGCATGCACGAGCTCTCATTATTTCAAACTCCTAATTGATCAACAATATAAATTTAACGCAATAAGGTATTTCAAATTTTTGTTTTTATTTTAAAGTTGTCCTAGAATAACAAACAAAAATTGATATTCAATTCATAAGAGTATGTTAAACAAATAATTCAATTTCACTTATTTTTCTTTCTTTTTTCTCTAAAGATTTATCCTTTAAATTTGGTTTTTATTTAGTCTAATAGCATTAATTAAGCGATCAATATTTTGAAATTTTAATGAATCTGATCCAAAATTTTTAATAATAATATTTAAATTTCCATTAAGTTGGGCATTGTCGAATCGTATAGGGTCTTCATTTTTACAACATCGAGTTTTAAATCTTCTGACCTTAATCCTCTAATATGTATTTCTGGACTGGAAATTAAAACACCAATCTTTTTAGCATTGACATCAAATTGTTTTGATAATTCAATAATTATATCATGATCTTCGGGGTTCGTTTCAATAATAAATCTTCCAACCGACTCACTAAATAAAAATTCATCATCTCTTAATTCTTCATCATAACAATCAGCTAAATTCAAATCCACTCCTAACTTGTTTTTAAAGCACATTTCAGCTATGGTAATAATGAGGCCTCCCTTATTTACATCATGATTTGCTTTTACGAGATTTCTCTTATATAATTCGAAAAGAAAATCCCATGTGGATTTTATTTTTTTCTCATCTACAGAAGGTGGGGTACCCCCTTCTAAATTGTAAATTACTGAATGGTATTCAGATCCTCCCAATTCTGCTTTTGTTTCTCCTATAAGAAAAACGTGATTACCTGCGTCTTTAAACGGAAGGGTGATGATATTTTCTTCTCCCTCAATTAATCCAACAATCAGTATCATTGGTGTAGCTTTAATTGCAGTTTTCTTTACTTCATCCTCATTGTAGAATGATACGTTCCCTCCAACGATAGGAATCCTTAAATTCCTACAAAAATCGTTCATGCCTTCAACAGATTTAGAGAAGTACCAGAAAGATTCTGGTATTTCAGGATTGCCAAAGTTGCAACAATTTACCATAGCCATAGGTTTCGCACCATTTGCTATAACATTCCCGCATTCTTCAACTAATCCGCCTTTTGCGCCCTCATAGGGATCCAAAAAACAATGCTTTGAATTGACACCAACACTTGCGCCAATAAATTTGTCAGTACCGATAATTCTGAGAACACCTGAATCTCCTTCTCCACACTTTACAACAGATCGAACACCAACTTCGTGATCGTATTGACGATAAACCCACTCTTTACTACAAATGTTTTCTGATGCGATTAATTTATATATAATTTCATCTAAACCTAAGGATGGTTCAGGAGTTTTTTGAGATAATAAATCATTTAAATAATCTGGCCTTTTTTCTTGCCGATTAAAGGACGGTGATTCAGAAAGAGCTTTTGAAGGGATATTTACAACAAGATTCTCCCCATCAAATACCTTAAGAACTTTTGAATCATCTGTTCTACCAATTACAGCAAAACTCGTTTCATATTTTCTAAATACATCAAGAACTTTCTCTAATCCTTCTGGTTTAACTATAAAAGCCATTCGTTCTTGGGATTCTGAGAGCATTATTTCATAAGAACTCATTCCTGGTTCTCTGGTAAAAACTTTCCTTAATTCTACCTTTGCTCCAGTATTTCCATCACCAGTTAACTCACTCGTTGCACAAGTTAATCCTCCTCCACCAAGATCTTTCAACCCTCTTACGAATCCCGTCTTTACAGCTTCTAAAGTAGCTTCAATAATCATTTTTTTAGTAAATGGATCACCAATTTGAACTGCAGGCCGGTCAGCTTCAGACATCTCTGTTAAAGTGCGTGAAGCAAATGTGACTCCATGAATTCCATCTCTACCAGTAGATCCCCCCATTAAGATTACATAATCGCCGGGATTATAAGCTCTGCTTGGAGCATGCTTAAAGTCTTCTATTGTTCCCAACCCTATACAGGCTACGTTTACTAAACAATTACTCTCAAAACTCTCATCAAATTCAACTTCACCGCCTAATGTAGGGATTCCCGTACAATTGCCATAATCAGCAATACCCTTCACGACATATTTAAATAACCATTGCGAATGGGGATTCTCTTTTAAATGACCAAATCTCAAGGGATCTAAAAGAGCAATTGGCCTAACACCCATGCATAAAATATCTCTAATTATACCACCAATTCCTGTAGCAGCACCGTGGTAAGGTTCAATTGCTGAGGGATGATTATGTGATTCAATTCTAAAAGCAAGACAATATCCATCACCTATATCAATAACACCTGCGTCTTGACCTGGACCTGCTAAAACGTAATCATAATTTCTTTCAGCATCTTCAAATATTCTCAATTTTGGACGGGATGATTTATAAGAGCAATGTTCACTCCACATAACATCAAACATCCCTAGTTCTGTAATATTTGGTTTTCTTGTTAGTAAATCATTAACTTTCTCAAATTCTTCACTTGTCATTTCTACGTTTACGTCTTCTCCATTAACATTTACTTTTGTCACTACGGTACCCTCCGTTTAATAAATTCAACTATGGAATCAAAAAAAATTTTACCATGATTAGTTCCCTTTGGACTTAATATTGCTTCAGATGCGCGTTCTGGATGAGGCATTAGTCCAATGCAATTTTGTTCTAAATTGCAAACTCCCGCAATGTTTTCTAATGATCCATTAGGATTCGCATCTTCCGTTAGCTCTCCTTGTTCAGTAGAGTACCTAAATACAATTTGGTTGTTTTCTTCTAATTCTTTAAGATTATCAGTAAAATAACGCCCTTCTGCATGAGCTATTGGCAAAGCAAGAACATCACCTAAATTCATTTTATTTGAAAACGCTGTATTATTGTTTTCTACCTTGAGATTTACCCATTTGCAAATAAATTTTAGGGTATCATTTCGTAATAATGCACCTGGAAGGAATTGAGCTTCAGTTAAAATCTGGAATCCATTGCAGATACCTATTACAGGTCTTCCGTCTTCAAGCATTATTCTTGCTTCATCTATTGCGGGACTATGAGCAGCAATAATTCCTCCTCTTAAATAATCACCAAATGAAAACCCTCCAGGTAAAATAACGCCATCATACTTAGATTCTTTAAAATAATTATGCCATATTAAATCTGTTTTAACGTTTATTATATTATTTAAAACATGTATAGTATCTAAGTCGCAATTGCTCCCCGGAAACTGAATAACCGCAATTTTAATAGTCATAATTTCGATACTTTTAAAATAGTTAAATTTTGAGTAACTGGATTAAAAATACGTAGATCATTACATATTTTTTCTACAATTTGTTTTGCTTCATTTTCGTTAGCAGCTTTGAGGTAAATTCGTAAAAATTGTCCTGAACGGACATTAAATACCATATCAAATCCTTTTTTGGCTAAAAGGTCTTTTTGAATAGTCTCTCCTACAGGATCTTTGGCAAGTTCTTTGTTTGTAAGACAAATTTCTACTATGAATTCTTGCTTGGTCATTAATATTATAAAAAGGAATTTATTTAATATAACTTCTATTAACTTAAAAATAATTTATCTGGTTTAATTTTTTCGTAGCATTAAGTTTATTGAGGTTCTAAAATATCTAAAGGCTCGGTATATTTATATAATTGATTCTTCTTTATTCTATTAAATAGTAAGAAAAGAAATTAAATGTTAGAATTTAAGGTTAATGAATATATTACACTTAAACTTGTGTGGTACATCTAGATTACATCTAGAGATGTAATCTAATATATTTTTTTATATATATATTAAACCAAGGTATATTTGTAGTTTTCCATTTAAGATTTCTGAACCAATTGGAACTAAAATAAAATTAATTATACAAAATATGGCTCCAAACAATAGAAATAACCCGAAACCCACATGGATTGGCTTTCCTTCCCTCAAAATAACGAAAAAATCACTTGCGTTAACTTGAAACTAATTCAGTTTAATTGATTATCCTAAAATTTGAATAAATTCTATAGTAAATATCGGTAATGCTATTGAAATTAATCAAGGCGTTAGAACCGGAACTGGGTAAAGAAATTACTTTTAGGATTGATTGGTCTGATTAATTTATATCTGTGCTTATTTCCATTGAGGAAATATTAGTAGAAGCAAGAATAACTATATGAAACTAAAATATTATTTTAAGTTTTTTATGAAGGAAAATGAAAATTTTATGAAGGAAAATGAAA
>CAYZTE010000099.1:0-4038 GCA_964481225.1 uncultured archaeon
GAAGCTGTTGATGCCATGTTAAAACATATTGAAGGAAATCGTAAAAAATTAGGCATATAAAAATCTTTTAAAATTTTTTAAAAATCTAATTTTAGTTTAATATTTATATTCAAGAAGAAATTAGCAATCTTGAATCGAATCTAGATATTAATATCAATGGGAAACTTATAAATGGTTAACAGTAATGACGCAAAAAATACTGGATTTATCAATTTCTTCAATAATTGCTTCTAGCTTCATTTCTGAAGTGAGTTTGATAAATTCATCAAGGGTAAATGTACTTGCTTTAAAACCATCTTTACAAATGATTACTCCATCTCCAGTATTTTTCAAGTCTATTTCACCAAGTAATCCTTCTTTTGATTGCTGGATAAACCATTCGAGACGTGCTTCCCAGAGATTACCAGAATAACTAGACAAAATTACTTTACCCCCATGCTTAGTAACTCTGAGACTTTCTTTAATTAGTTCTCGAGGATCCACCTTGAATGCTGAAATGCTGTTTTGGATGGCAATTACAACATCAAACATTTGAGTCTCAAAACTTAGTGATTTAGCATTCATTTTATGTAATTCTACGTTTGGTACGTCAGTTAAGATATCTTGAGCAAGCTTCAAACTTTCTTCTGACGTATCAATCCCATACACTTTTTTTGCTTTTTGGGCTAATCGTGAAAGAACCCTTCCATACCCACATCCGAGTTCGAGTACTATATCATTGGCTTTGATATAGCTTAATACATACCGGATTTCAGCTTCTAAATATTGGTTGATTCTAGGAGAAGCAATCTCATAGCATTGTTTTAAACGCAATCCGGAGAGTTTTTCTGCATAATATTCGTTTTCTTTCATCAATAAACTATTTAAGTCAAGCTATAAAAAAAAATTTGAGATTATTTCATAAATGAAATATTGAAAAAATTAACCAAAATCTAGAAATCTAATGTTAGGTTGATATTTATATTAAAGAAGAAATATAAATTATAAAATGTGAGTATATAATGATAATAAAGAGTCCTTATAATGGAACTATCCCCAGAATACATCGTACTGCTTTTATTGCTCAAGATGTTGTAATTATTGGAGATGTGGAGATAGGTGCTTATACAAATATATGGTTTGGAGCTAAGCTTCGTGGTGATTGGGGGAAAATTACTGTGGGAGAAAACACGAGCATTCAAGAAAATGTAGTCCTACATTCAAAACCTAATGAGGTTTGTAAAATCGGTAATAATGTAAGGCTAGCCCATTCATCCATGTGTCATGGCCCTTGTATTGTTGGAGATGATTCTTTAGTTGGGATAAATGCTTCTGTTTTACAAGGTGCTAAACTTGGGACAGGATGTGTTTTAGCAGGTGGTTCTGTTTTAAGAGGTGAAACAGAAGATTATTGTTTATATGCTGGAGTACCTGCAATTAAAAAGAAAAATTATGAAGATCAACGAATGAATGATTTGAGTTCTAATCTTTATGTTGAAAACGGTCAGAAATTTAAAAAAGCAGGATATGGACAAAAAATCCCAAAAGAATACTTGAACTCTGAATTATAACGAATTCTTTTTCAAAATTGATATGAATAAAAGCAAATCACACTATTTTTTCATAATCCAAATTATTAAAATCAAATAACTTTTTAATGATCTCTTTAAAAATGTGGATTATATTTATATTTTCTTTAGAAGATGTTAGAAAATAATCTTTTTCACTGTGTCTTCTAAGGAACTCCTCAATAACTAGCTTATCAACTGTAAGACTTTTCTCCTCTATTTCAGCCAAATCAAGTTTAGTTCCAATCAAAATTTTGGGGCAATGGTGAACGTTGCATTCTACTAACCTATCATACCACCAATCTAATTTAATAAGACTTTCCAATCTTAATAAATCAAAAACGAGAAATATTCCATTCGCTCCGTTTATATAATAATTAAATAGTGTCTTAAATTGCTCTTGTCCCCCAAAATCCCATATTGAGAGCCGAACATAGGTTTCAGTCCCATTAACTATGATAGGAATGTCATGGGTATAAAAATCTATTCCAACAGTTAATTGAGTATTCAGACTAAAAGTATGCTGACATAATCTTCGAGCAATACAAGTTTTTCCTACACCACCGTCCCCTACTAAACAAATTTTGAAAATATAATCTAGGGGTTTTTTTTTAAATATAATTTAATCACCAATGCAAATTTAAATATAGTAATAGAATATTTAGATAATTTCTGTTCTTATGTTTGTTCCAATCTTAAAATGTTATTGTCATAAATAAAAATATACTGCTTTTAATTTATAAATCTCAATATTTAAAGAGATAACATATTTTTTATTTAAGATTGAAAAATCTAATGAAAAACAAAATGCTTTCTCTTTAAAATTGATACTCAAAATAAGAATAATTAAATAATTTTTTCATAATCTAAAGCATGAGAATTCATTATTTTTTTGGTCATTTCTTTAAAACTATGGAGGATATTTGTATTCTCCTTTGAAGACGTTTTAACATAATCTTTTTCATCATGTCTTTTGAGGAACTGCTCAATAATTAACTCATCAACTCTATATTGTTTATTTTCCAATTGAACTAAATCAAATTTAGTTCCAATCAGGATTTTCGGGTGATCCTGAAGATTATTTTCTACTAATCTATCATACCACCAGTCTAATTTAATAAGACTTTCCATGCTCAATAAATCAAAAACTAAGAAAATACCATTTGCCCCATTAATGTAATATTTAAACAGACTCTTAAATTGTTCTTGCCCCCCAAAATCCCATATTGAAAGCCTTACCAACGCCTTATCACCTTTAATTATGACAGGAAGGTCATGAGTATAAAAATCTATTCCAACTGTTAATTGAGTATTCATGTCAAAAGTATTAAAACATAATCTTCGAGCAATACAGGTTTTTCCTACTCCCCCTGATCCAATCAGAGTTATCTTAAATATATACATAGGATTAGGTTCTTCTGTAAACGTAAATTGCTCACCCTTGCAAATTTAGGTGTATTATATAGGTATTTAAAATACTTTTACTCTTATATCTATGCCAATTTTATAATTATATTCCTATCTATAAAAATGAATTCTTTTTCTCTTAAAATTATAAAATTTGAGATTAAAAAATCTATTTGTTACATCAAGTAAATATTAAGAGACTAATAACAATCTTTCATGCTTGATTTTTGAAAATGTTATAAATCACTCTATTTTATTTGAGTGTTTTTAGAAATATTTGATCCAAAATACAGCATCATCATGCGGATAAAATGCAGGGACTACCGAAACTTCACGAAAACCCATAAAATTATAGAATTTACGGCCAGTTTCGTTATTTCTTTCCATAAAAAGATAAATAACCCGCAATTTATATCCAAACTTGGAGAAAAATTTTTTTGCTTCTCTGATTAAAGAAAGAACTAATGCTCTTCCAATGCCTTGTTTTCGATAATTAGAATTCACGCCCAATCCTACCACTTCAACAACACCATCGTTTAATCCGTCTCTAGTATCCCATGAAATAGTTCCTAGGATTTGTTTATCCGATATACAGATAATAGTCTTAAATCTTCGAATCAAATCTTTTGCGAATTGTTGTGCACGTTCTTCATGATTTTCAATTTCATTTATATACATTTCCTCAAGAAGTTCCAGATCCTCATCATTAGAATCTCTTATTATCTTTTCCATTTTTCTGTTTCTTTTCTTTTAATAATGGATTAAGTATGTGAAAGCAATTCAATTAAAGCTCTAGGGATTTCTTTATAATTATTTACCGCGTAAAATTTTCCTCTACCAACCTTTGCAATTTCACGACATGTATCTATTCCTTGACTTGCATCATTTTCAGCTGGCATCCCAATTACATGTAACTTTGGAAATTTTTTAGCCAATTTAACTGGATCGTCGCCTCGATTATAGTTTCCATCAGTTATTAATATACCAAACTTATGTCTGGTCTTTTCTCTTGCTTTATTTAATTCACTCAAACCTTTTTTAAGACCAACATGAATATTAGTGAAACCAACTGCTTCTGAATCTA
>CAYZTE010000100.1:0-3027 GCA_964481225.1 uncultured archaeon
AGGAAGATGAATATAATCCGATTAAGGAAACGTGATAATTTGATTCCAAGTCTAAATAAGAGGTAACGAGAAATAAAAAGTAGCACCCTTATTTCTACCATCAGATTCTAGCCAAATTTCTCCACCATGTAATTCTATAATTTTTTTAGATATAAACAATCCAAACCCTGAACCCTCAGGAATTATATCCATCCCTTGCCCATATCTCTCAATTTTACCGAACTGTTTAAATATTCTGGTTTTTTCTTCTTCTGTAAAACCAATTCCATTATCTTTTATTGAAATAATTATGAGATCGTCTCTAATGTCAGATTTAATCTCTATTATACCACTTGGAGGTGTATATTTAACTGCGTTATTTAAAAGATTACTAATGACTTGATGGATTTGCTCCTTTTCAAATTGTGTTCTTAAGTTATCTTGTACTTCTAGAATTATTGTATGATTTCTCAATTTTGAAAATCCTTTAATTTCGTTTATACTTACTCTTACCAAAAATGATAGATCTTCTTTTGTTTTATTTAATTGGATTGTACCAGATTCTAATTCTGCAGTTTTTAGTATGTCACCAATAAGAGATTCAAGACGTAAGCAACCTTGTTTGATTTCATTTAATGTGGATATTACCATGGCGTCAAGTTTATCTCTATGAACTTCTAATAGAAGATCTGAAAATCCCTTGATGGAGACTAAGGGTGTTTTTAACTCGTGTGAGGTTCTTCTGAGTAATTCAGTTTTTAACTGATTTAGTTTTATTAATTCTTGTTGTGCACTCATTCGTTCAGTAATGTCAATTTGAGTTACTAAATCACCTGGTCTCCCTTCATACATTATAGATTTAGTAAAATTTTCGATCCATATAACTTCACCACACTTTTTAATACCTTTAAATTGGTGATGTTTTAGGTAGTCATCTAAACCTTCTTGTTTTCTCCTTGCTTGATCGAGAATAAAATCTTTATGTTCTGGGTGAACAGTTTTCATAAATTCTTCAGGTGACCAATCTAGCATCTCTTCCACAGTATACCCAAAAATATTAGCAAATTTTTCGTTAACATATTTAATTAAATTATCTTGTACTATACCAATTCCTATTAATGATTGTTCTGCTATTGTTCTAAATTTTTCTTCAGATTCCTTTAATTTTTCTTCTGCCTCTTTTCGTTCCGTTATATCTTGAATTATTACTTGGAAAAATGTTTCGTTATTTATTTTAATTCTAGAACTCTGCCAATGCAACCAAACTTTTTTTCCACTCTTACTAATTAAAAATAATTCTACCGGCCCTAGACTTATTCCTTTACGTATTGCTTTTAATCCTTCTTTAAATAACCGTAAGAGTTGATCTACATTTTGAAAATGGGGAATTATATCCATATAATTTTTCCCTACAAAATCAAGATTGGCATACTCAGATAATTTTTTTATGATTGTTTTGTTACTTTCAATCAAATTTCCCTTTATATCGAATAAAGATATACTAATTGGAAACTCATTAAATAAATGACGATACTTATTTTCAGAATCTCTCAATTCTTGCTCTATCTTTTTTTTCTCAGTTATATCTCGCCCAATAGCAATAATATATTTGGGGTTTCCATCTTCATCTTTGATACTTGAACCCAAATATTCAAAGGGAATGGTTCTTCCATCTTTTGTGATCAAATTCATTTCAATTATAGCTTCTCCATCCTCTTTTATTTTTTCTGTTGCTAATGCTGCGCGTTTTGAATCGTTTTCATCATAATATGAATCTGGTGCTTTCATTCTGGAAATTTCATCATCATTATATCCTGAAATATCTTTGAATGCACGATTCCATCTTATTGCTTTACCAGTAGATGGTTCAAAAATGAAAAAAGTGTCTCTCTGTGCATTAATTGCAGTCTCAGTAAATTTTTTTTCTCTAAGAAGCTTTTTCTCTGATTTTTTGTGTTCAGTGATATCTGTAACAACTTCTACTACTTTATCAGTAGAACCATCAGGATTAGGAAATGGTGCTGAAATCAATTCATAATCATTTCCATAGATTCCTGTTAGTTCAGTATGCTCAACGCTATTATATTTTAAAGCTTTTTCCATTGGACAAAATTTACATGGTTCTTCCAAACCCATATATTCCTTATAACATTTTTTGTCTCTGCAATCTCCAAATCTTTCTTTTAAGACTTGATTCTGAAATAATACTCTATAATCCTTTGTAACAATATCTATACCAATTCCAACATTTGTCAAACCATTAATTAGAGAATGATATTTTTCTTCTAACTCATTAAATTGTTTATTGCTTTCCTCAACTTTTCTTTCTAATAATGAAATAATCTCCTGAAAATCATCTTCTGGATTTTTCAATATCTTCTTCAATTTTTCACATTCAGGTAAAGAAAAAACATTTGATATGGAATTCAACATAAATTATCAACTTAAAGCAGTAAGATTCTATAAATAATAAAAAATTTATCGCATTGATAATAATAGAAATTATTTTTAAAGATTAGTAAATACTTAATAGAAAGAGGATTCACTTTTTATACTGGGGGGATTAGATAATTTTCTAGCGGATGAGACGGATTTTAGAAAAATATGGTAAATATCCAATAATTAATATGAATAATAAATGATTTAGTTAGTAGAAATTAATTAAAAAAAAAGATAAGGTTCGATAACAATCGTAAAAAGAGATTTTTACAAAATATTATTTACTTCTTATAATTTATTATTCCTTTTTGCAGATTTATAAAAATTCATAAATTTAAAAGCGGAAATTGCGACCTCTGCCTCTGCTATATGGACTAGGAGGGGCTTTTTCGGTTACGACAACGTTACTCGCTTGTGGTCCTTTTTGACCTTCAATAATATCAAATTCAACTTTATCATTTTCATTTAAAGTTTTATATTCCTCATCTCTTCCGCTTAATGCAGAATAATGAACAAATACATCAGTCCCTTCTTCAGAATTTATAAATCCATAGCCTTTTCGGCTATTAAACCATTTTACTGTTCCTTTTACCAATTTTAAAACCAAAT
>CAYZTE010000101.1:0-2373 GCA_964481225.1 uncultured archaeon
TGAACTTGTTCTTCTATTTTTAAATATTCCAGTAAAGCAATTGTCTCATCAATAAACATATCCATTTTATATGGATAGTTAGGTCTTGAGCTTTCTCCAATTCCACGATTATCTAATGTTATTACCAGCATTCTTCGCTTGAAGAATGGTATTTGAAATGTCCAACTTCCAATTGATTGTCCTAGGCCTTGAAACATTAAAATAGGTTCGCCTTTACCTCTTTTTAAATAATTAATTTCTACATCATCAAAATTAAAAATAGGCATTTTCATTCTCCTTATAATTATTGTATTTCTTATTTTATTATTATATAGAGATTTAAGATTTTTATTTATAATCCATAAACCGATTAAAAAAAAAAAGAAGATCAATAAAAGTTAAAGAGTATTCTAATCTGTAAAATAAAGATGTTCATCAAAACCCGTTTCAGCAATTAAGTCTTGACCTAGTTTTTGAATAGCTTTTTTCGTTGGATTTTGTAAAATTCGTCTTGATATATTAATAACTTTTGTTAATTTGCTGTCTGAAAATTCTCTTATAATTTGATCATATCGCCCAAAATTAATTCCTGCCGTATAGACTCCTGCACTTCCATGACCTGCTGAGGAAGACACTTGCCAATGTTCTACTTTTAACTCAATTTTGGATAAAAGGGTTGAGCAGAAGTACCATTCTAAATAAAGATTCATTCTTTTTGATTTTCTTTTTGTAGATTTCAACATTTTGAAAGCTCGACTTAATCTATCAGGGTGCATTTGTCTAAAAACTCTCTCATAACCCCCAGTCATGTTGTCTTTAACATGTGCTTTAATGAGCGCCATGACTTCTTCAACCTTTTTAGCTCTTTCTCCCGTGATTTCATGTTGAATTGCCTGTACATGTTGTTCAATAGCATCTTGAGTTTGTTGACTCCTTTCAATAGAGTTAGTTTGAGCAATCGAAGTAGGTTGGCTCCTTGATGGAGGTGTGCTCCGTTGTTGTATTTCTGAAGGTATGCTATAGATCTCTTTCGGTGGAAGAGTAAATAACTCATCTAATCTTGATGGATCTTGTCTAACTTCCCTAAATTTTTCTTGGATCTCTTGGCTTGTATATCCGATTGATTGGAGATAAAATGCTGCGCTTGAGAGTTGATTTTCTAATGCCGTTGAACCACTGTAAGAAGGTCCAAATTCTTTTTGAAGTTGTTCATCGGCAATTGTGCTAATTTTATCTTCCTTTATTTCGTTTAATCTTAATGATCCTAATTTCGTAAGGATGTACTGTATTTGATTTGAGTTTAAATAATGCAAATTTCCCGTAGGACCAATCATATAAGAGATCTTTTCCATTTTTTTAAGTACTTCCGCAAGATCTTCTTGATTCTTTCCTTTTGATATAATTAAAAAATGTTCTAAGAAGTTTTTATCAAACCCGGCAATAATTTTGAGATATTTCTCATTATATTTATTTAGATGCTCGTGTAATTTATTTCCTTGTAATTCTGATGTTAAACTGATCTGATACACAATGATATTATCCGCAATCATATAAATATAGTCTGATTTCTGCATAAGCACCTATTATTGCTTTTAATTTACCTATAAAAAAGTGTTATACCTAATAATAAAATAAATTCTAATATTAAATACTTTACATTATGATTATTTTTGATACTTTTTAGCTAATTTTCGCGCTAATTCCATTTGTTCCTTTGTTTCTAAACTACAAGGTCTTAATTTACGAATCCATTTAACTGGATCGATTCCATTAGGAATATAACCATTATAGGCTGCCCATACCACGATCATTATGCCAGTTCTTCCGCAACCTGCTACGCAATGGACTACGATTGGATCCATATTTACTCCAAATTTACTAGTAATTTCTAAGAATTTTTCTAATTGTAAATTTGTTGGAGTTCCAAAATCAGGTATATTTATATGAAAATACTTGAAGTTATTGGAAGCATCTCTCCGGTTATCAAATTCCGAACAATTAATGATTACTTTTATTCCTTCCCTCTTATATCTTTCCATTAAAGAAGCATCAGGCCACCATGAAGCAGCCATTTTTCCTTTTATGATCCATGTGAATTCTTCTGTTCTATGAGGTTGGCCCCCTTCTGGCCAATACCATGGGCGAACCATATTACTTCATCAAAAAATTAATCTTTATTATTTGTCAATTCTATTACTACTTAAAATTTATTGTGAAATGTAAATTTATGGTTGATAAAGAAAAACAATCTGTTTTTGATACAAGAAAATACCCGATACATCCACACGTAGGTGTAGGAATACTCTTACTGAGAAATAATTATCTACTTTTAGTTAAAAGAAAATATGATCCTGATGCTGGTTATTGGTCTATCCCCGGGGGGCATTTGGATCT